>OMUM01000022.1 GCA_900314225.1 uncultured bacterium
TTGTTACTAAGTAATAAAAATTATTTATATCATAATTACTATAATTAGTAGCAAAATCATCACTATTTTGAATCAATTTATAAGTATTTCCACTACTACAAGTAGTATTACTACAATTTTGTCCAGAACCATTATAATATAGTGAACTATCCCCACTTACATCTTCTTTATAATAGAAGCCTGTTAAATCAGTTATATTATCAATATCAAGTTCATCTGTTTCATGACAATCTTGATATTCAGTACCAGCTGGCGTTATATTGAATGTAGCATCATCTCTTCTATAACGTCCTCTACCTGCTGAAGTAAAGAAGTAATAAGTTTTTGAAGAATCATATTCTGTATCTTCTGTTAATTTGTAATATGTACAGCTACTATTATAACAGCGATTGCTATTTGAATTGTAATAATAGGTCCCATTTTGATAATATCCATTATATCTTTCGTAGTAACCTACAGTTGCTTCTTCGTAGTATTCTTCTCCATCTATAAATGAGTATTGATCTTCTTCTATTGTTTTAGTCTCACATACTACTTTTTGTTTTACCTTTTTCATGCCATAATCATCAAAAGAGCTAATTTTACTAGTATCAGTTTGAATATTCGCATCATACCAAATAGCATTCATAGTAATACTAATATTATTAGTATTTGAAACTGGAATTGTTAAATACCTTGTATAATAATCTTTATCAAAAGAAATAACTGCCCCAGAATAACTTGTAGCCCAACCATTAAAACCTTTACCAGTAGGTCTTGCACTAAATGGATTATCAATTAATTCAATTTTAACCTTTCCATCAACTATTGGATAATATCTATAATAAATATATTCCGTAGCATTTTCGGTTGGAGAAACATGGCCAACTAAACTACTATCATTATAGTCTTGGCCAAGATAGGCAATGGCTACTTGTACTAAATTAGAAGATGAATATCTTAAACTATAACTTGGTAAATTAGCACTTGTTACTTCAGTATAGTTTTGTCCCATATAATAATTCCAACTAGACTCCAAATCATTTACATAAACAATTCCATTGCTTACTCCAGATTCATGTACAGCAATACTATTTTGAGGAGCTTTTAAAACAAACTTTTTAGTAACAGGATTATTTTCAGTATTAGATGTCTTCTCATACTCTTTTAAAATAAGTTTACCATCATTAAATGTAAAATAATAATCAGTATTATTTTCATTAAATGTAGTTGTAATATTATCTTCAGTTACTTCTTTATCTCCTAAATAATATTTACTATTATTAACATAATAATTATTAGTAGATTTAGGATCTCCAGAAATATTAAATTTAAATTTATCATAAGAGAAATGATTAGAAGTTATATCAAATAAAGTATTATTAACATTACTTTCTAATTTATTAGAAAATAGACCAATATTATCAATATAAGAAGTATTTAAATCTAAATTTAAATAAATATTACTAATATTTAGATTAGATGATATTGTTCCACCTATTCCTCCAATAATATTATCTTTATTATAAGTAGTATCACTTAAATCAATGCTGCCACCTACAATAGATATATTATTTATACTACCAAGATATTTATTATCTTCATCTACTTCGCCAGATGAATTAATATTTCCAGCGATTAGACCAATGGACATTTTATTATCACTTTTTGATGACTTTATACTATAGGAAGAAATATTTAAATTAGTAATTGTTGCATTTTCAGTAGTAGAAAATAATCCATAATAATCAGTACCATTATAAGTATTGGCTTTATCTATTAAAATATTACTTATAGTATGTCCTCTACCATCTAAGCTACCTTTAAATATTTTACTATCATCTGTAGAAATAGTTCCGATACTACTAATTGAATGATTATCTAAATCAATATCTTCACTTATAGCATAATACTTAGTATTAAAACTATTGTAATCATCACCTTCAATTAGATTTTTAAAATATATTAATTCACTACCATTACTAATTAGATAGGGATTTTCTTTTGTTCCATTTCCAGAAGAAAAAGAAGTTGCAACTGTTACTCCATCCCACTTTTCTACTTCTGCAAGAGTTGATCTACTAACTAAAAAACTATATATAAAATAAACAAGTAATAAAACAATAAGAGCAGCAAATATACTTATATAAATAGTTTTTTTCTCAGAAATAACTTTATTCACTACTCTTCACTTCCTCCTGCTTAATAACTCTTTATCTTAACCATTCTTTCTATTTTATCTAATTCAAAAACATGTTTATTATCAAACCTTGTAGATACTTTTTTCATAAAATCGATTAATGTTTTAATCTGTTTAATACTATTTGAATCAGATTTTTTTATAACTTTAAATTTATTTTCATTATCAATCATTACTTTATACTTTAGTATCTTGTATATACCGTCAAACATTTCATCATCATTATAAAGAATTGCATATGTAAGTAATCTCAAGTAAACATGTAATGGACAATTATAAATTCTATTTCTAATTGTTTCTGTTAATCCAACTTTATCTAAATCATAATCATATATCTCATCAAATGGTGGATTTTCTATTGATTTAGTAAATTCTTCAACATTTCTATCTAGACTTAAAAAACATAGTTTATAGACATATTGATATTTTGTTAACCATTTCTTATTCATTTTAGCTTTTTGTACATGATTAGTTTTACATTTTAGAATAGATACTACTAAATCAATTGTTTCTTTATCTTGCGAATTCTTTTTCTTTTTATTATTGTCAGGTTCTTCTAAGAACTCATCTTCATCTAATATTTCAATATTTTCTTCTTTTTCTTTCTCTTCCGCTTCTTTTTCATGACTTTCATTTAAAGCTTCCATCTCATCTAATGATATTGTAACTGTAAGTCCAGTTGAAGGTTCTTCTTCTTTTCTTGGACTAGTAAATAAATCATCAGGTAATTTATCTTTTGACTTATCTGTTTTAATAATATATTTTTTTACTATACCATCAAAATTAATAAGTGCCAGAAATATAAATAGGATGAGAAATACTGCAATTGACTTTAAAATAAAACTTGGTGAAACAACTAATGAAACTTTTCCAATAATTTGATCTTTTTTTATTGGATTGTCTGCTAAATTATTAGCATCTCCTTTTAAGACATAACTGTTATTTTTCATACTTATTAATCTATGAGTAATAATTGCTCCATCATCGCTTTTATAGGTTACAATATCATTCAATTTAATATCATCTGTTATTTTAACAAAAACAATATCATTGACTTCAATCTCACCAGACATAGAACCAGATGCTACAACAAAATAAGTATAACCAAAAACATTTACATAATCTTTTTTCATAATATCAGTTACTACAAAAGTATAGACACTGATAGTTACTAATAAAACTAAAAAAGTTGTTGCTAATACTTTTAAAACATTTTTTAATGTCTTCATGAATTCACCACATTTCTATTCTTCAAGATATATTATAGCATAGTAAAATTTATAATTCCATAAAAAAAAAGATATTCGATAATATCTTACAAAATATCTAAATTTTCCCTATTTTCTGCTGCTATTTTAGTCATTTGATAAATATTATTAATAGTATTAATATTAATATTTGAATGTTCAATATTTTGAATCAAATTAATATATCTTAAAGTATCCATTGTAGAATCAATATTATCTTTATTAATTGACTCTTCAGTAACAATCAAATTAAGTAACTTATATTTTTCAGAAATTATATCAGTAATATTGTATTCTACTAAAGCATTTGTATCAATTAAAAAATCATTATTTGGATTAAAAATAAACTTAAAATAATTATCTACATTAGAATATAGATCTTTATCACTAAAGTTTTCATTAGTAGTAAACATCTTTTCAATAAAATAAAACGAAGATAAACTAATCATAAATAAATCATAAATACTAGCAGATTCATTTAATTTATTTAAATTAAAAGTTATTTCTAGATCATAATATTCATCATATAATTTTTTTATTTTTTTTATTTCTTCATTCATCTTTAGCATAGCATTTTTCTTTTTTACTTCATCTTTTCTTGAAAAAATTCCAATACCACAGGCTTTTAAATATTCCTTGTAAATTTTAACTCTATTTTTTTCTTCTTTATCAAGATCCTTTTTCTTATTTACAAAACTTGTTTTAGCGCTATCCTTATCTTTATATCTTTTTAATAAATCAGTTATTATAAATTCATAACTATAATACTTTTTTAATTCATTTAAAGTTAGATATAGTCCCATAGTTGAATTATTATAATTAGCCTTACCATATTCATCTAATGAGTTATAATCACTTGTAAAAGTATTAAAATTTTTAATTCTAGCAGGACTATTTTCTAAATAATCATTCATTTTAATTTTATCATCAAGAAATTTCTTAGTATTATAATATTCATCTTTAGCAATAGTACTTCCTATTTTATTTCTTGCGTTAATATACTCTGATATTACAGTGTTTTTATTTAGATTTAATTCATTTAATTCTGAAGTTATCTTTTTATCTACATACTCAGAAATATTCTTTTTATATTTATTTACAATATTAATCAAGTTCATCTTTAATTGTAATTTAATATCTGGACAATTAAAATAAATGGATTCAAAAATATCATTCATGTTATTAAATTTAAAATTTTTAAAATAACTATCCATATATTCTTCTGTAAACATGGTATATTTAAAATCTTCTAGACTAAGTCTAATATTTATTTCTTTAAACTTATCAAGAAATTTTTTAATAGCCATATTAAGTTCATCTAAAGATGTTTCATCATTAATTGAGGAGATTATAAAATCTAGCTTTAATTTAAATGAGTTGGAAATGTTACATGTTAGTTTTACTAACTCAAATAATTTGTTAACATTAGATAATTCTTTATTATATTGATTAGTTTTATCAATAGGCATAATTCTTTTTAGCCTTTTAATCATTTCATTTTGAATAAGTACTTTATAATTTTTAAATTTTATATTTTCTTTATTTATATAGTTGTTTCTTTCGATAACAGCATTCTTATGAAATTTTTCTTTTACTCTTTTAGTACCTTCCTTTGTATCAA
>OMUM01000122.1 GCA_900314225.1 uncultured bacterium
TATTAATAATAATTACAATAACAATACTAAGATTTATTAATATTTTTTAATGTTTTATTATTATGATATTTTATTAATAGTAATATTATAAATATTAGTATTGTTATTGTAATTATTATTAATATTTTATTATTTTTTATTATTTTTTTCATATTCTCACCTAAATTAATTATATTATATATATTTAGTTTTACCAATACTAATATTTTTATAATTATGTTATTATATTTATAGTTTAGGAGGCATTTATGAGTAATATTATTATTGTTGGTGGTGGAGTAAGTGGAGTTGTTACTGCAATTAGAGTAGCTAATTCTAAAAATAATATTATTATTTTAGAAAGAAATGATAAATTATTAAAGAAATTATTATTAACGGGTAATGGAAGATGTAATTATTTTAATGAAGATAGAAGTATTAATAATTTTCATAGTAGTAATATGGATATTTTAGAAGAGATTATTAATAATAAGAATTTAGATAAGATATTAGATTTTTATGATTATTTGGGAATAATTCCTAGAATAAAAAATGGCTATTATTATCCTTATTCTAATCAGGCTAGTTCTGTTAGAGATATTTTGTTAGATGAATTAAATAAGAAAAATATTTTTATTAGATATAATTATTTAGTTAAAAATATAGAAAAGAGAAATGATAAGTTCATCATTAATAATGAATTAGAGTGTGATAAATTAGTTGTTTCTACTGGATCTTATGCTTATCCTAAAACTGGTAGTGATGGTAGTGGCTATGGGTTTTTAGAAAAGCTTTCACATAATATTATTAAAGTATTACCTTCACTTGTTCAGTTAAAAAGTAATTCTAAATATAATAAAAAATTAAGTGGAGTTAGAAGTGAAGTAGAAGTAAGTTTATATGAAAATAATAAGTTTGTTAGTAAAGAACAAGGAGAAATTCAGTTTACTGATTATGGTCTTAGTGGCATATGTATATTTAATTTAAGCTATTATATTAGTAGAGGTTTATTTAAAAATAGTAGTGAAGTAATTTATGTTAATTTTCTACCTTTTATAAAGAATAATGTTTATGATTGGTTTAATGATTTTAGTATGAAACATGTAGATAAAAATATTTTTAGTTTATTAGAGGGTTTTTTAAATATTAAAGTAGTTAATGTGATTCTAGATTCATTAAATATAAATAGTAATAGTTATTATAAAGATTTAGATATTAATACTAAAAATAAATTAATTGATTGTTTAACTAAATTTAAGTTTAATATTATTGGAACACTTGACTTTAATCATAGTCAAGTGTGTTCTGGAGGAATAAGCTTAAAAGAAATTAATACTTTTAATTTAGAATCTAAGTTTATTAATAATTTATATATAACTGGAGAATTATTAGATATTACTGGAAATTGTGGTGGTTATAATTTAGAAAATGCTGTTTTAAGTGGGATACTTGTAGGAGATGATTTATGTGATAAGAGTTAGAAATATAAGTGTATCTATTACTAGTAATAATTTAATTGGTAAAATATGTAATAAATTGAAAATTAAGAAGTCTGATATAATTAATTATAATATTGTTAAAAGAAGTATAGATGCTAGAGATAAGAAGAATATATTATACGTATATGAAATAGATTTAGAAGTTTTAAATGAAGAGAGAATTTTAAATAAATGTAAATCTAATGCTGTTTTTATTACACCTAATTTAGAATATGAATATAAAATTACAGGTGATATTAAACTTAATAGTCAGCCTATTGTTGTTGGTAGTGGACCAGCAGGATTATTTTGTGCTTATTTTTTAGCAGAGGCAGGTTATAAGCCAATTATTTTAGAACGTGGAGATAGGGTAGAAGAAAGAGTAAAAAGAGTAGATGAATTTTTTGATACTAATAAATTAGATATAAATTCAAATGTCCAATTTGGAGAAGGAGGAGCAGGGACTTTTTCTGATGGTAAGCTTAATACTTTAGTTAAAGATAAATTTAATAGAGGAAGGAAAATATTTGAAATATTTGTAGAATGTGGAGCTCCTAAAGAGATTATGTATGATGCTCACCCTCATGTTGGAACAGATGTTTTAAGAAAAGTTATTATAAATTTACGTAATAAAATTATTAGTATGGGAGGAGAATTTAGATTTAGATCTTTAGTTACTGATTTAATTATTAATAATAATAAAATTTGTGGAGTAGTAATTAATAATAAAGATAAGATTGAAAGTAATGTGGTAGTTTTAGCAATTGGGCATTCAGCAAGAGATACTTTTTATATGTTAAAGAAAAGAAATATTGAAATGAAAGCTAAAGCTTTTGCAGTTGGTGTTAGAATAGAACATCCCAGAGAAATGATAGACAAGTCACAATATGGAGAATTTGCTAAAATATTAGGACCAGCTTCTTACAAGTTAACATATAAGACTAAGAGTGGTCGAGGAGTTTATTCTTTTTGTATGTGTCCTGGAGGATTTGTTGTTAATGCATCAAGTGAAGAAGGAGAGCTTTCTATTAATGGAATGAGTAATTATAAAAGAAATGAAATAAATTCTAATAGTGCAATTATTGTAACTGTAAATTCACAAGATTTTGGTAATGATCCAATGGCAGGAATTGAATTTCAAAGAGAGTTAGAAAAAAGAGCCTATAATATTGGAAAGGGACTTATTCCAGTACAACTTTTTAAAGATTTTTGTAATAAGAAAATATCAACTAAGTTTTTAGATATTATTCCAAATACTAAGGGTGGTTATAATTTTGCTGATTTAAATAAAATATTTCCTGAATATATTTCTAGTTCTTTAAAAGAAGGGATTAATTATTTTGGAAATAAAATAAAAGGTTTTAATAGAGATGACGCTGTTTTACTTGGAGTTGAATCTCGAACTAGTTCTCCTGTTATTATTTTAAGAGATGAGTTAGGTGAAGCAATTGAGGGATTATATCCTTGTGGTGAAGGTGCTGGATATGCTGGTGGTATTACAACAGCTGCAATTGATGGAGTTAAAACATTTGAAAATATAATTAAGAAATATAAATAGTATAAATAATTATTTTGTAATTAACAATTTATATTTTATTTGATATAATCAAGTTATTAAAATTTGGAGGTGATATTTATATATAATTATTATTATAACTTTGATATTATAATTTTTGCTGTTACTTTAGTTATTACTTTAGGTGCTCAAGCATATATAAGTGCTAAATATGCTAGTACTAGAAGAATAAGGACTTCTAAAGGGTTAACTGGAAGAGAGGTTGCTAGAAAAATATTAGATGCTAATGGACTTGATAATGTTAGAATTAATGAAGTGTCTGGAGAATTAACTGATCATTATGATCCGAGAAATAAAACAGTAAATTTATCATCTGACATTTATAATGGAACAAGTGTTGCTTCAGCATCAGTTGCTTCCCATGAATGTGGACATGCTATTCAAGATAAAGATGGTTATCTTTTCTTAAGAATTAGAAGTAGTATTGTACCTTTAGTTAATTTTTCTTCACATGCTGGTTATATTGCTATTCTTTTAGGGTTAATTTTTTCTTGGATGGATTTATTATTTATTGGAATAATTTTTGAAGCAGTTATTTTGTTATTTCAACTAATAACTTTACCAGTTGAATTTAATGCCTCACATAGAGCTTTAGTACAGTTAGATGGATTAAATTTAGTAACAGATAGAGAACATAGTAAAGCACGTGGTATGCTTATTGCTGCTGCTTTAACATACGTTGCTAGTGTTGCAACAGCAATCTTAGAAATTTTAAGATTGTTATTAATTTTTTCATCAAGAGATGATAGATAGGAAGTAAAAATGATAAAAATAGTTAATAGTGAAAGTGATGCTAATTCAATAACTCATAGTGGAACAATGCATGCTGATGAAGTCTTTGCAACAGCATTTCTAGAAGATTATTTAGGAGATAGAAAAGTATATAGAACTAATGAGATTAATTTTTCTAAAGTAAAAGATAATACATTAATTTATGATATCGGAAGAGGAAAGTTTGATCATCATCAACTAGATGCTTTAAAAAGGGAAAATGGAATTACTTATTGTTCATTTGGTTTACTTTGGAGGGAATTTGGTAAAGATTATTTAATGAAAAAAGATTTTTCAAATATTGATGAGTTATGGAATTATATTGATAAAGATTTTATTGAAGGAATAGATGCTGATGACAATGGTGTTTTTCCTAAAATAGAAGCTATATATAAAGTTAAAACTATTAGTAATATAATAAAATTATTTAATCCAAGTTATGATTCTTGTGAAACAGAATCTGATCAATTTATTAAAGCAGTTGATGTTGCGAAAAAAATATTTTTAGAAGAAGTTTTATATGCTAATGGTAAAGTATTAGCAAATTCAATTGTAAATAATTTACTTGATGAGATGGATTCTAATAGTAAATATCTTATTTTAGATAAATTTTTACCATATGAAGAAACAATATTAAATAGAAGTGATAAGAATAATCTATTATTTGTTGCTTTTCCGTCTAATCGTGACGGTTATGCGATAAAAACATTGCCCCATAGTTTAGAAGATAAAACAGCACGACTTTCTTTTCCTAAAGAATGGGCTGGATTATCTAATGAGAGGCTTGAAAATGTATCTGGAATATCAGGTTTAACTTTTTGCCATAAAGAAAGATTTATAGTTAGTTGTAAAGATTATAATACAGTAGTTATAGTACTAGATAAACTATGTAATTAAGTGTTAAATCTTAATTAATTTAAGTTTTATTATTGAAAAAAAATATAATAAATTATATCATTGTATATGAGGTGTCATATGTATAATTTTAATCCTAAAAAGTATATCGCTAAAAATATTATTTATACTGTAATAATCATTTTAATAGCAGTGATTTCTACTTATAAAATTTATTATAAGTTTCAAGATGATCGAGATATTAATTATAGTTCTGAGTCTTTTGTTGTTACTTTCCATGAAAAGTCTGGAGATAAAATGAGTATTACAAATGTTACACCTGTAACAGATTCTGTTGGACTTTCTTCAACTGCTTATAATTTAAATATAAAAAATAATCAGACAGCAGCTGTGCCTTTTAGAATTAAGATAATTGATGATTTTGAAAAGATTGCTGATGATAATTGTCAAGATAATTTAATTTCTAAAAATTATATTAGAATTTCTGTTAAAAATGGTAAAAAAGAAAACCAAATATATAACTTGAATGAATTAAATGATGGAATTTTATTAGATGATGAGATTAAAGCGTTAGAAAATAGAGAAATTACTGTTAGAATTTGGGTTAATAAAGATAGTAATATTCCAATGAATACTGATTTGCATTATCATGGAATTATTCAAGTGTTGGAAAATAATGATATGGTTGCTATTAATAAATAGGTGATAATATGGATATAGATTTATATAAATTAAATAGTAATTCTACTATTGATATTAGTGGGAAATATAATTTACCTAAAGAATATTATAAGAATAGTAATATAGTTTCTTTAAGTCCTATTAAAGTAGATGGTAAAATTTCTTTAGAAGAAGATAATGATGGAGATTTAAAAGAATATATAAAATGTAGTATCAAAGGTGTTATGCAGATACCTGATTCTATTTCTTTAGAACCAGTAGATTATGATTATAATATAAATTATGATGATTTTATTTTGGAAAATAGTAAAAAAAATGAAAATACTCTTGATATTTTTCAGTTTTTATGGGAAAATATCGTATTAGAGGTCCCCTTAAGATTTACTAAGGTTAGTGATCTCAGTAAATTTCATGGGGATGGATGGAGATTAGTTAGTGAAGATGAGTTAACTAAAAATAATCCATTTAGTGAGTTATTAGATAATTTAAAAGAGGAGTGATATTATGATGAAGTTAGATATTCAAATGTTTGCTGTTCCATTCCATAGAGTTTCTAAAACAAGAAAGAGATTAAGAAGAAGTCATAATGCTATGGAAGTACCTGGAATGACTAAATGTCCTAATTGTGGTGAAATGATTAAGCCACATAGAGTTTGTCCTAATTGTGGAAGTTATAAAGGTAAAGTTGAATTAAGTAAAGAAGCAGAATAATGCTTCTTTTTTTGGATAATTGTCAATAGTGTGTGTTGATACAAAAAAAACGATAATTATTTATATAGTCAATGCATTTATGCACTGGCTATTTTTTTGATTTTA
>OMUM01000146.1 GCA_900314225.1 uncultured bacterium
ACAAATTGCCTTTTTAATTTTGTAACTCAACGGAGAGTTTGTTGAAAAAAATCAATTATTTTTATATACTGATTACAAGGTAGGTGTAAAAAATGAATTATGATAAGATTGGTAGTTTTATTCAACAAAAGCGAAAAGATAAGAATCTTACCCAAAAACAACTTGCTGAAAAAATAGGAGTTACTGATAGAGCTATTTCTAAATGGGAGCGAGGACAAGGCTGTCCGGATGTTTCTATTTTAGAAGTATTATCTAAAGAACTTGGTTGTTCTATATTAGAATTGTTAAAAGGAAGAAAAATTGAAAATGAAGTAATTCCTGTTACTGAAGCTGATGACTATGTTCGTGATAGTATGAATATATCAAAACAAGTTACAAAAGAAAAAATCATTTCATTATTTAATAAAAGTATTGTTGCATCAATTATATTTATATTTGTGTTGCTTTTATATTTTAATATTGTTCAAATTATATATGTTAATAAAGAATATACATTAAGTATAGATAAAGAAACATATAAAAGAGTAACTGAAATAGTAGATTCAATTAATAATAATTTAAATATAATTGAACAATATAAAGGTATATATATGGAAGATGATTATGATAAGATAGTTGAAAATCTACATAGTTGTTTGGATAATATTAAGAATGAAAAAACATATTATTATGTTTTAGAAAGAAAGGATATTAAATATACAGTAAATGATATATTTACATATCTTGAAACAGATGAAATAATTAGTGCTCAACTTGATACAACTAGAATATTAGATAAATATTCAGATGATGACTTAACTAGTTATTATAGAGATGTTATTACTAGTGGTTTCTTAGTTTCTGCGTATTCTGCAGATGAATTTGTAACATTTACTTCTTATCAATATAGAATTAATCCATTTATTGATGATAATGAATTTTATCATGTTGAAAATAGAGAATTGAGACACGAAATCTATAAACTAGAGAATAAATTAGCACAGTTAGAGTATATGACTGAATTAGTAATAGAAGTGGGTGATATTCATGAATAAGATATTACGAATTGTTCGTTTTATATTATTTGTTATTGTTTGTTTCTTGAATATATATTGTATTTATATTAGACATACTGGTTTGATAAGCTGGAGTAATGTGTTATATGTATTTTTATTATTTATTATGTTTATATTATTTATAAAAGATTTTATTAAGAAAAGTAAGATTAATGATAATAATACTTATGTTATTATTTGTATTTTGTGTTTTTTGATTATGAGCTTTATTTTATATAGAACATCATTCGATACATCTTTGTTTTTTAATAAGTATTTTACTAATCCATATGGTGGTTCTTTTATAGAGTATAGAATGCCATATTTAAAGCAGAACATGATTTATTTTAATATTATGTTAATTTTATTATTAATATATAGAAGAATTAATTTTAATAAAAAGATAAATGATTAATATGACACATGACACATTGTTTGCGTGTACCCTATATGCATTTAGTGTGTCATAGTGTCATTTTTCTATTTCGCAAATTCATAAATAATTAGATTTTGGGAAATGATATTTAATTATTAAATAGCAATTTCATTTCGCAAAAAAGAAAAAAATTGCTTTTTGCGAAATGAGTAGTATAATATTACTAGAGGTGATTATCACATGAAAATAATAAAAAGAAAGTATTTGCAAGATATAATTGATGTTATGGGAACACCAGATATAAAAGTTATTACTGGTGTTAGACGTAGTGGAAAATCAGAATTATTACATATGTTTAGTGATTATGTAAAAAATAATGATGAAAAGTCTAATATCATATATATTGACTTCAATCTTGATGAGTTTGATTATTTAAAAGATTATAAAGAATTAATCAAATATGTTAGTGAAAGATTTGATTCTGAAAAGAATAATTATATTATGATTGATGAAGTTCAAATGTGTAATGATTTTGAAAAAGCAATTAATAATTTTCATGCCGAGGCTAAATATGATATTTATATAACTGGATCTAATGCTTTTCTTTTATCTAGTGATTTAGCAACTTTATTTACTGGAAGAACATACAGTATAGAAGTTTATCCATTTTCATATAAAGAATTTCTAGAATATTATGAATTAGACAATACTGATGATAGTTTTGATAGATATGTATTAGAAGGTGGATTTTCAGGTTCTTATTTATACAAAGAAATAGAAAAGAAATATAATTATATTAGAGATGTTTATAAAACTATGATTGTTAGAGATATTGTTCAAAGAAACAAGATACAAAATACTACTCTACTTGATAGTATTAGTGATTTCTTAATAGATAATGTATCAAGAATAACTTCATATAGAAGTATTACAGATACTCTTAATACAAATAAGGCTGATACTAATGATAAGACAGTTGGAGCATATATAAAATATTTATGTGAGGCATTTGCTTTCTATAAGGTAAGAAGATATGATATTCAAGGTAAGAAGTATCTAGCAACACAAGATAAGTATTATTTATCTGATCATGCAGTTAAATATGCTATACAAGGTACTAAAAATATGAATTATGGCAATATTTATGAGAATATTGTTGCAATGGAATTAATTAGAAGAGGATATGAAGTATATGTTGGTGTCTTATATGAAAAAGAAGTTGATTTTGTCGCAACTAAAAGAAATGAAAAAATCTATATTCAAGTTTCAAGTGATTTAGGTGATGACTTTGATAGTGATACCTTTAAACGAGAAGTTGATCCACTACTAAAAATAAAGGATGCCTATCCTAAAATGATAATTGCTAGAACAAAACATGATGATTATCAATATGAAGGTATTCAAATAGTTGATATAGCTAATTGGTTATCTAGATAATAAAAAAACAACTAGTTATTGAGATATAACTAGTTTTTGCTTTCTAGATACCAAATCCAGATACTAATTGCAAAAAATCATGATATTTTTATAAACTTAAAAAAACTTATAAAAATTAAAAAGGTTATAAAATAAGGGTTTTATATTTAGATGTATTGTTACGGACTGGTTAATTAATTTCCCCCTG
>OMUM01000124.1 GCA_900314225.1 uncultured bacterium
TTGCATGTCTTAGGCATGCCGCCAGCGTTCATCCTGAGCCAGGATCAAACTCTCAATAAAATTTATATTATTTGTTTGATTTTTCCTAGCTACTCAAAATTGACGTTTTGCTTAGTTTTCAAAGATCATTTGCTTGCAGTATTACAAACTGCATTTCCAATATATCAAACGTAGAATACAAAGTCAAGAATTTTTTTTATTTTTTTTATTTAATCCTTCTTTTTTAATCTTCCTTTTTTTCCACGTATGTCTAAGTATTATATTACTTTTTTGTATTTTGTAAAGGGTTTTTTTGTATTTTTAGTAAAAAAAATGAAAGTTATTTTTTTTTAACTTCATTATACAACTCACAATAATGTTCTACGGTTCCAGGTTTAAAAGCACTTTCTTTCTTTTTTACCATATTTATTAAATTGGTTAATTCATATTTTAATATTTTATCTATTGACTCTGGATAGTGCATTAGTTCTTTGTGGTATTTATATTCTCCTCTATCTAATACTTTAAAACTGCCATTTGGAAATACTCTTAAGTCTAAATCATAGTCAATATACTTGATAGTGTTTTCTTCTATTATGAAAGGTGATGCAATATTGCAATAGTAATATACTCCATTTTTTTTATATTGTCCTATTATGTTGTACCAATTATCATAAAAAAAGTATAAAACTGCTGGTTCTTTAGTTTTCCATGTCCTACCATCAGATTCAATTACTTTAGTTTTATTATTTCCAAAAATTAGATAATTTTCGTGGATTTCCAGTAAAACTGCTTCATCCCATGACCTATGTATTTTTCCGTCATGTTTATAACCATGTATTTCATATTTTTTGCCAATTTCTAATTTTTCCCATTCCATTTGATTACCTCTAGTTAGTTATTATACAATCTTTTTGTTATTTAATCAAACTTAAATATGTTTGAATACTTTTAACATTTTGAATATATTCTATAATTTATATTTATATTTTTATGCATAAAATAAAAAAACTCATGTTAATGAGATTTTTCACTTTTTATTTAATGAACCTATTCCTATGAATGATACAAATATTATAATTCCAATTATAAGTGTTCCGACTGCAACATTGTCTAGATGCTCGCTCGCAAATTTATTGAGTTCTTCATTCCATTTGTTTAATGTATCTATTATTCCTAATGTTAGTAAATATTTATTTAACATTATTTTTTCTCCTTTTTATTTTTTGCTTTTTTTCTTGATTTATCTTTTTTTCCTTTTTCTTCAGATACTTCTTCAACAATATCTGCATCTTCTACTTTTTCTTCAATTGCTGAATGAATTTCATTTATAGTATTTTTTATAGTTAATGATGAAATAATATCAAGTATAGAATATATGACTATTATTATTCCAATTACTCTTGTTATTAATACTGCTCCAGAAAACGGGTTAAATATAATTATTATTCCACAAATTGTTGCAATTAAAGATAAAATCATTGTTGTCTTCCATAGACTATTATTATTTCTTTTTAATTCCATACTATATTGTAATTTTGTTGCACTATTTAATATTATTACGATTCCTACAACGATTGGAATAAAACTTGCTATAGCATGTGGATGAAGTATTACTACTACTCCAAAAACTATACAAATAATTCCATATATTAAATCCAATTCATTCTTTTCTTCACTATTTATTTCTCTAAAGTATTTTAACATTTCCATGACACCTAAAGCAATTATAATTGCACCAACTACATATGATATTGAAACAATGGTTGCTTCAGACTCAAATATTAGGAATATTCCTAAAATTATAAAGAAGATTGAACTTAATAGGGATGATTTAAAAATTTTTGACATTAAATTATTCATATGCCCTCCTTTGTTTTATTATAACACATTCTTTATTAATATTCATTAAGATTTAAACACTAAAAATGTTAGTAATAAATTTGGATTTTTATTATTAACTATTATTTCATATATTAAATCAATTATTGGTATGGTTACTTTTTTATCTTTCAACAATTTATAGATTGATTCCAGTGTATAGTATCCTTCAACCGTTGTGTTGTTTAAATATTCTTTTATTTCTTTTGGACTTTTATTACTTCCAACTAATTTTCCAAAACTATAATTTCTACTTTTAGTTGAAGTACATGTTAAAATTAAGTCTCCTATTCCCGAAAATGATTTAACGGTTTTTTTATCACAATTAAAAGCATCAAGAATATTTTCCATATCATGAACGGCCTCTGTTAGAAGCATTGCTTTAGTTGATTCATTGGCATTTAGTCCTGCTAACATTCCAGCTGCTAGGGCAATGACATTTTTTATTGATCCACAAATTTCTACACCAATTATATCAGTTGTATCTCTTAATTTTATATAATTATTTTGTAATGCTTCTCTTGTTAAAAGAAGCATCTCTGGCATCTTACTTGCTATAGATAATCCTGCTGGCATTTTTGTTACTAAATCAGTTGCAAAGGTTGGACCACTTATAACAGCAATATTTTTAGTATTTAATTTATTTTCAACTATTTCACTTATAAATAAACCTGTTTCTTGTTCTATTCCTTTTGTTGCAATCAATATTTGATTGTTTTTTATATATGGTTTCATGTCATCACATAACGAACTTACGTATGCAGCCGGTATAGCTATTATCAATAAATCTTTATCTTGTATTGCTTCTTTTATATCGGAAGTTATTTTAACTTCATCATCTAATTTGTAACTAGGCAGTTTTTCTTTATTGCATCGTGTTTTTATTAATTCTTCTTTTTCACTTTCTATTTTTGTCCATATTGTTACATCATGTTTATTATTTCTTAAAATACTACAAAGTGCAATACCATATGCACCTGCACCAAATAATCCTATTCTCATATTTTCTCCTATTCTATTGTAATGTTGCTTGTTATTGGAACTATTTGTATAAATGTATTTCCATCATTTAAAACAATTCCTTTACCATTTTTATATTTATATT
>OMUM01000149.1 GCA_900314225.1 uncultured bacterium
GTTATAGTCCAGATTTTATGTATGTTGTTAAAAGAGATAATGATATTAAAGAAATAAATTTAGTTATAGAAACAAAGGACTATAAAACAGAAGAAGATATTCCATCTGATCAAAAATGTAAAATTAAATGTGCTGAAAGATTTTTTGAACAGTTAAAAGAAGATGGTTATGATGTTAAGTTTAGGGTGCAAATAAATAATACTCAAATATCTAATTTAATAAAAAATTTATAAATTTATTTATTTAACCTAGGAAGTATGATATAATACCTATTGTAATTTGAAAGCAGGCAATAACTGGATAATTACAACTAATAATGGCAGTTGAAATAATACTGTGTGCTCAAATTTATGGGACGTTGGGAGATTTGCAAGCAAATAAATGCTATGCTGGATGTTTGTGGTGCTGAGCCAGTCAAGCTGTCTCAGCACCTACAAACATTATTCCATCATACCACTGGAAAGCTAAATGCGAAGAGGTTAATTAAAACATCGGTCGTGTCACCTTTTATTTATTTTTAAAAATTAAATAGGAGGTGAAAAAAGTGAGAAAAAATATGAGCAAAAAAGTAAATGAGATTATTATCTCTTTACGAAATAAATCAAAAATGATAAAGCCATTTGATTCTATAATAGTATTTATACTTATTATGGGTTATTATGATTTTGGAGTATTTCAAAGTCTAGCAATTATTATGTATATTGTTTATAAGATTCGTTCAAATAAATCAAATTTTAATAATAAGGTGGCATTCTCATAACGAGCGAAGTATTGTCTTTTAATTAACCGTTGAAGCGCATTTAGCGCTTTTTCCTTTTTTAGAGGTGACAATATGAGAACAAATACAGTTTATAAAAATAGTTTATATGCATGTTATAGTAAAAGAAAATTAGCTAAATTATTATCAAATAAAGATTTAAAAGTACATACAAAAGAGATAAGAAATCCTGATCATCATTTTCTAAATAAAAAAAGAACATTCTATCAATCTAAGGTAACTAAAGAGATATTTGATAAAAAACCAACTGATTATTCACCAAGCAAGTATAGAGAATTTAGTGATAGTTGTGATAAGCATAAAAAAGTATTAAGGCAAATATGTTTTTATTTATCACAAATAAAAATGCCAGAGTATTTATTTTCGAAAAAAGAAAGCGATTATAAAAGAAATGCTTTATATCATATAGGTAACACAAAATTTATTTTATTAGATATAAATAGCTTTTTTCCAAATTGTAAATTTAAACAAATTAAGAATTTTTTTGCTAAAGAGTCTGGATTACATATGGTAAAAGAGAAAAAAGATAAAGATGGCAATATAATTGTTTATGAAAGTGATGTTGCAGATAGGATGGCAAAAATTGTTACTGTGCCTATTGATTCTTCATCTACTGGAGCGAGGATTATTCCACAGGGATATCCAACTAGTCCTATAGTCAGCTTTCTATCTTATAAGGAAATGTTTGATAAAATAAATAATGTGGCTATAAAATATAATTGTAGATTTAGTACATATGTTGATGATTTATCATTTTCTTATAAGGATAGTACTTTTGATCCTAATGATTTAGTTGCTGAAGTTAGTAGTATCTTAAAAGATTATAATCATTCAATTAGCGAGAAAAAAATTAAGATAATTGACATTGAAAAAGAATTAGGGCCAAATGAGCAATTAATATTACCGTTAATTACAGGATTAACAGTTAAAAGATATTGCGTAAGAGCTTCAAAAAAGATGCATTCAAAAATGAATAAACTGTTTAATAAGTTTATTTCAATGGGTGAACCTAAAAATGAATTTGAATACATTAAAAAGTGGAAATGTTTTATTTCTTTGAATGGGATGTTTAATACAATAGAATATGTAGAACCATCATCAACAAAAAAGAACAGGGAACATATAAAGGAAGTAATAGATAAGAATAAAAAGAATTATGCTTTTCACGTAAAAATTCAAAGAGTTGAACAACTAAAATATGAAAGAAAAATATTTGATGCATATAAAAATGGTACATTAATGGAATTTATAAATAAAAACAAAGATAAGTTGATAAATTATAAAAAGTAATATTCTTATGGGAGTACAGTTTGTACTCCTTTTTTCTTTTTTGTACAATATCTTTTAATTTTTATTTAATGTAAGATGAAAACACCTAGGAGAAGTATTATGTAAAAGTGCACTTTTATAAAGATATATTTT
>OMUM01000130.1 GCA_900314225.1 uncultured bacterium
AATATAGTATCTTAACTATTATATATTTTTAATAATTCAGTAATATGTTCATCCATTGTTACTAGGTTTAATTTATGTTTATAAAAATCATTTAATAATTTTCTATTTTTGTATATATTCATAAATTTATTAACAAAGTCATCGATTGAACCTGATGTAAATACAAAATCTTTATTATTAGCAACTTCTTTTGCTCCACCATAGCTACCACACAAAACTGGCACACCTGATGCAATCATTTCAATTGTAACTTGTGGAAGATTATCTTCCCAAAGAATTGGAACAATTCCTAAATTTTTGTTTTGTAAAATTCTTTCTAGTTCATCACGTTTATAACCATCAATCATTATTACATCTGAAAAAGATTTTTTTAGTAGATCTATTTCTTTAAAAATATTTTTATCTGTAAATCTTGATGCAAAAGTTACTTCAATACTTTTTTTATAAGAATCAGGTATTTTCTTTAGTGCTTCAATTAAGAAATAGAATCCTTTATCTCTACGCATTGGTCCTAAATATATTATTCTAAAAATCTCAGATTTTGGATCAGCAACACATGAAGTAGGCTTTTTTAATGAAAAATCATTTCCTATATAATTAATTTTAATTATAGAAGGATTAATTCCTTTTTCAATCAAGATTTCACCAACTCTTTTACTAACAGCAACAACACAATCACAATATTTATTAATCATTTCTATATTTTTTTCTAAAAATAATTGGTAATAATTATCATCATATTTTTTATTTTTCTCTAATATATATCTTAAATGGATAACTTTATTAGATATATTCTTTAATTTATTATTCTTAATATTATTGCTATGTATTCTTTTACTGAGTTCCATCTTTCTTTTAGGATACATAAAACAGTTTCTACAATCATGATTATCTGCTTTTAAACAATTACATTTACCACTATTCCATAAATTTACTTCAGGACATATTGAAAAATAATTGTGCGCAGAATATATTATTTTTATTTTTTTTAGTTCATCTTTTACTTTAAGACAATTAATACTAATACCTTCTAAATTATTAAAATGAATTACTGATAAATTAGGAATATTTTTACAAAAATCAATAAAGGTTGATGTTATAATTTCATCTTCAACATAATTTTTAAAATTTGCTTCTGACTGTTTTGATGGTGCTAAAACTGGCGAATTTACTATTGTATATTCATCAACATTATATTTATTATGTATTTTCTTTATATATATTTTTCTTGATTTATCATAAAATACTCCACTACTTAATACAACAATATTGTATTCTTTGTTTTCTTTAAGAGTGTTGATTATATTTTTCTGATAAACATTAACTCCTCCACCGTCTGATGAATCTAATGAGTTCCAATTATAATATAAAATTGTTCTTTTCATACACACCTCACTGTTTATTATTTTTTATAATATTTCAATTATGGTACTATTTTTTTCAATATTGGTATTTTCCTTAAGATGTATGCGATTAATATACATATAGGAACTATTATAAAAGGAGTTCCTAATCTATATAGTATGTTTTGTGTATTAATTGAAAATAATTTTACAAAAATCCTCAATACATACCAATGCATCAAATATATTGGAAATGTATATTTACCAATAACATTAATTATTTTATAATTAGTAATTCTATTACCAATATCTTTAAGTAGTACAAATATTGCTACTGAATACATAATACAAGGTATGTTAGTATAGCCTTTATATGTATCAATTATTTTACCAGCATCCATTGATAATTTATATGTACCAATAATATGCATTAATAAACCTATAATACCTACAATATAAATAATTATTTTTTGTTTTTTTGTTAATTCAATTCTATCTAATAGATATCCAAGTAATGGGTAAATTAAATATCCGCTTGCTACTAATACTGTAATAGGTAAATACAATCCTAAATTAAAAACATTATTAATAAAAGGTAATAAACTATTAAATATTATTCCTACAATAACTAAATATAAAAATGTACTTTTTTTCTTAGCTTTCTCTACTGAGCTAAATAAAGGAATACATAAATATATTATAAATAGTGATGTAAAGAACCAATATATTACAGTAAAAGATGTTGAAAATATTCCATTAAATATATATTTAATATCAATATCATTTATTGATATTGATTTTTCTGCAAATATTCCAAATAATAATCCAAATAAACTCCAAATTATAAATGGAATAAATGTTTTATTTATTCTTTTTTTAAAATATTCTTTTGTAGAATATTTTTCTTGATAATCAATTAGTGTAACACCAGTTATCATAAAGAATATTGGTACTGCAAAGAAAAATACACATTCAATTATATTAGCAGTAAACCAATATCTTTCTTTACTAAAAGACCAAAAACATCCATTTGTATGTAGGCATACTACAGCAATTGCTGATATAACACTTAATAATGTAATATAATTTTTTCTTTCTTTTTTCATACTACTCCTTAAAAAAATACTATGTTAATTATAGCATTTTTTATATTAAAATTAAAGACTATTTACTTTATCAAGTGCTGCTTTAATTACATCATCCATATCATAGTATTTATATTCAGCAAGTCTTCCACCAAATATAACATTTTCTTCTTTACTTGCTAAATCTCTATATTGATCTGCTAAAGCATTATTTTTATCATCATTAACTGTGTAATATTTTTCCATTCCTTCAACATAGTCTGATGGATATTCAAATGTTACAACTGTTTTTGGACTAGTTGAATCAAATTCAAAATGCTTGTGTTCTATTACTCTTGTATAATCTACCTCATGACCTGTATAATTTACTACAGCATTTCCTTGATAGTTTTGTTCATCTAAAATTTTAGTATCAAATTTTAATGATCTATATTCTAATTTTCCTAATGAATAATTAAAATATTCATCTAATGGTCCAGTATATACTATAGTAGTTGCCATGTTTTTATATTCTTCTACATTATCAAAGAAATCAGTATTTAATTTTACTTCAATTCCTTCTAACATTTTTTCTACTAGTTTTGTATATCCACCCATTGGAATACCTTGATATCTATCATTAAAGTAGTTATTATCATAAGTTAATCTTACAGGTAATCTTTTAATAATAAATGCAGGTAATTCTGTACATGGTCTATTCCATTGTTTTTCAGTATAACCCTTAATTAATTTTTCATATATAGATCTACCTACTAATGAAATAGCTTGTTCCTCTAAATTAGTTGGTTCATGATCTATTTCTTTCTTTTCTTCATTAATATGTCTTAATGCATCTTCTGGTGTAAATACATCATTCCATATTTTACTGAATGTATTCATATTAAATGGCATATTATATACTTCATTACCAATTCTAGCAATTGGTGAATTTGTATATCTATTAAATTCTACAAATGAATTTACATAATCCCATACATCTTTATAATCTGTATGGAATATATGTGCTCCATACTTATGAACATTTATACCTTCTACGTTTTCAGTATAAACATTACCACCTATATGATTCCTTTTTTCTATTACTAATACCTTTTTGCCTTCTCTTTTTAATCTATTAGCTATTGTAGAACCAAATAATCCAGATCCTACTATTAAATAATCATACTTCTTTTCCACTCTATTACCTCCTACTTTATATAATTTAAAAATATGTTAATAAAATATTGAACAAATTTATCTTTTAAAATCAATAGGCATATTCCATATGCGGTTACTCCTACTCCTATTTGAACAAACATACTGAATAATGAATTGCCCATAGTTATTTTTATAATTAATATCATTATTAACATTACTATACTTGATATAAAATAATTTTTTGTTAATTTTAGGATTTTTTTATAATCTATGTATTTTTTGGTATAGAAAATTTGTGAAACTGTTACTGTTGCTTCTGCTATTATTGTTCCTATTGCTGCTCCTATGGCACCATATCTTGGTATTAGAATAAGATTTATTAAAAAATTAACAATTGCTCCTATAATTACTGAATATGTATATTCTTTTTGTTTCTTTGTTGGCAAAAGGTATTGCATGCCTATTACATTACTCATTCCGATAAACAATAATATTGGTGTTAAAATTATCATTATTGGTATTACTTTATCATACCCCTTACCAAAGAACCATGGCACAAATACATTACTTATACATACAATCCCCACAATCATTGGTATGCTTATTAAAAAAACTAGATTAAATGCTCTTGTTATATATATTTTTATTGTCTCTGAATCTCCTTTGGCATAACTACTTGCTATTCTAGGAAGCATTACAGTCCCTAGAGAGGTAATTATTGTAAGCATTAGTTTTATCATTTTTTCAGCTTGTGTATAATATCCTACTTCTGCTTTATTAACAATTATTGTTCCTAGCATTGTTTTATCTAATATTGTATATATTTGTATCGCAATTTGAGGTATAAATAACACTAATGTTGCTTTAAAATGTTTTTTTAGGTTTAATTTTTTTATGTATTTTAATGTTATAAATTTAGGCAAATACAACCATAAGCTTAAATTTCCAATTAATATGCTAACAGTGTATATAATAAAATAGATATTTAAATCGTTTTTTGTTTTTACAAAAATAAAAATTAGTATTACACTTATCGTTTTTATTATTAGATTTCTTCCTACTGTTTTTTTGAATTCCTCTAGTCCTTGAAAAAACCAACTTATGTCTAATGTATTTGCTATTAATTCTAGCGTTAATATTTTAAAATAATTATTAAATTCTCCATTTATACAAAAGATAAGGTAGAACAAAGCTAGAGATATTGTCATTGTTATAATTCTTAATGACAATATCTCTATAAATGATTTACTATATTTTTTTATATTATTTTGTTCATATGCTATTTCCCTTTGTCCATATAAAGCAATTCCTAAGGAACCAAATAATATAAAATAAGTACTTATACTTAATGTATATCCATAAATACCTATATTGGTTGCCCCTAATACTCTTGAAAGGTAAGGAGTTGTAATAAATGGTAATATTATTGCTACTATTTGATATATTAAATTGTATATATAATTCTTTTTTACTGATTTTGCCATTCTTACTCTCCTTACTTTTTATTTTTTCTTAAATTTTCTTTTCCTCAGTTTATTAATAATGTTAGCTGCAAATTCTGGATTTATCATATAAAATAAAGCCTTCATTTTTTCTTTGATTGGTATTGGTGCTTGAATTGCATTTTTTGCGCCTTTTTTTACTTCTTTTTTAATTCTTATATACAGTTTTTTATTAAAATCTTTATTGCAGGTTCCTATTATTGAATTTAGGCAATCACAATGAGTATGCCAGTTAGCATATTTTAATCCTTTTGATATATTATTATTTATTTTATCATATTTCTCTTGTAAATGTTTTGGTGCATCTATACTTCCGTTTATTTGATTAATACTAAACTTTGTCATAACACTGTTTTCATTATCAACTCTATAATAATATTTATTGACTGAAGTTATGCATACTTTTTTTGCTTTTAAAAATGTATCTATTGAAAAATTAAATCCTTCTCCGAAATGAATGTTTTTATTGAATAGTATATTGTTTTCTATTATTAAGCTTTTCTTAAATAGCTTATTCCATGAGGATATGAATATCTTATAATATAGCATTTCTAATGCGGCTTCTTCTCCTGTTATTATTTCAGTTTTTTCTTCTTCTTTAATAATTCTTTCTTTATTAGTAGATTTATACTTTATGGGCATTCTTGATAATACTATATCACTTCCAGTTTCATTTATTAGTCTAACATAATTGCTAATATAGTCCTTCTCAATGAAATCATCACTATCAATAAATGTTATAAGATCTCCTTTAGATTCTTTAATACCATTATTTCTTGCGACACTTACACCAGAATTATTTTCTTCTATTATTCGTATTCTCTTATCTTTTTTAGAGTATTCTTTTACTTTTTTTAAAGTATTATCAGATGATCCATCATCTATTAATAATATCTCTACATTTTTATATTTTTGATTAATTATGGATTCTATACATTTATCAATTTAATCCTCTACTTTATAGATTGGTACAACTATGCTTATTAATTCTTCCATTTTATCACTACTCCACTATTGCTTTTATTGCTTTTTTTAAATAATAACCTTCTTTTAATCTTTTTCCTATTTTTTCTGCATTCTTTTTCATATCTCTATATTCTTTGTCTGAAAGATTATTAATTTTTTTATCTAGTTCTCCTAAATTATTTATTATTATACCTATTTTATTATCTAATACAAAATTTGCCAAAGCAGAATGACTCCAAACTATTATTGGCATACCTGCTGTTAAATATAATGAAGCTTTGTGAGGATTGTTGTATTTTAAGTACTCTCCAAAGCCACCTTCACATTTTTCAATTGATTGTCCATCCCATACCAAGCCAAAGCTTCCTTCTAGGTAATTTAATAATTCTTCCGGTAAAAATTTACCCTTATAATTTATATTTTTACCGCCATTTTTTTCGTTATACCCTACTCCAAATAAGTTAAATCTAATATTTAACTCTTTTAGTTTTGATAAATAATTTGCTTTTTCAGATGATAAATTTCCTGCAATAACTATCGGATCTTTTTTATTTCTTTTCAATTCTTTTGGTTCTTTACTAACTAAGTAATCAAAAATATCTAAGCAAATAATTTTTTCTGATTCATTGCCATATTTTATTAATTCTTTTTTCATTGATTCATTATGTGCAATTATTTTATTCATTTCTAATAAAATCTTTTTATCTTCACGTTTTACTCTTGCACATAAAAATTTACCTTGATTTTCCGGCTTATATCTTAATGAATCCATGTCATGTATAATTGATATAAATATTATTCCCCTTTTTTTGAATTTTCTTATTATTTTATTAAAAAGTAATGTTGTATTTAAAAGTGGATATTGAATATACACTATATCATCTTTTTTTAATTTTTTTAATTCTTTACACCATATTCTTGAATTTTTTAAATATTGTAGAATCTGTTTCCACTTCATTAATTTGTTTTTTTGAACACCTTTTTTTGTTTCAATATAAAATTGTTTTATTTTTTGACTTTTTAAAATTGTTTCAACATCATTTCTAGCCTTAGATGATGCATTATATTTACCTTCTGGTGTTCCTTCTACTATAAAATACTTCATACTTTATTCTCCTCGTATAATAATTTTTGTAAGTGATTTATCATTGATATTTTGCTTACAAAAG
>OMUM01000186.1 GCA_900314225.1 uncultured bacterium
TGTAAAAAAATATGATAATGGCTATGAAGGTAAACCAACTACTAGAAATAAGGAAGATTCTGATTATTATGATTATTTAATAATTAAAGAAATATTTGATGACTCTAAAGGCACATATGGATATCGTAGAATTGTGGAAGACCTAAAAATCAAATATGGTGTAGTTATGAATGGAAAGAAGGTATTAAGAATAATGAAAAAATATAATTTAATAGCTGAATATGTTAGAAAAGCCAAGAAAAAGAATATGAATGAAAGAATTGAAGATAATGTTAAGCCCAATTTATTAAATAGGAATTTTACTACTGATAAATTAAATAAAGTATGGGATACAGATGTAACATATTTAATATTTAAAGGTTCTAGAGCATATTTATCTACAATAATTGATTTATATGATAGACATGTGGTTGCATATAAAATATCTAAACATAATGATAATAAATTAGTAATGGATACTTTAAATGAAGCATTATCAAAAGAAAAAGATGTACATGGACTTATCATTCACAGTGATCAAGGTTTCCAATATACATCTTACGAGTACAAAGCTATTTGTGAATCAAATGGAATACAAATTTCTATGAGTAGAAAAGGTACTCCAATAGATGATTCTCCAATAGAAAGCTGGCATGCTCTTCTAAAAAAGGAAACTTTGTACAATAATAATATTACATCTTTACAAGAATATATTCAACTTGTAGAAGATTGGATATTATTTTATAACACAACTAGATTAAAGTCA
This sequence comes from uncultured bacterium, assembly GCA_900314225.1. Lineage (GTDB taxonomy): Bacteria > Bacillota_I > Bacilli_A > RF39 > UBA660 > UBA3789. The sequence goes on from OMUM01000186.1 coordinate 746, forward strand.
AAAAAGGCGAGAAAATAATTCCCGTCTTTTTATTTAGTGTCTCCTAAATGGGGTTCACATCATTACACTTCCATCTTTTTATTATTTTTAAATATTGAAATAACTCCCACAAAACTAACGATTATGAATAAAGCAATAAAAGGTATTTTAAATCCACCAGTCTTAGGATTAATAATATTTTCAGTTACTTTTAATTGGATAGAATAATTATTATCATTATATTCTCCAGTAATTGTAGTAGTTCCTACTTTAAGTATTTTTATATTACCATTTTCTACAATAGCAACTTCTGGATTAGAACTAGTCCAAGTAGCTTCATTAAAATCAAAGCCTTCTATATTACTAAATATATTCTTTAAGTCAAGATCACTTTTCTTAAAATTATCTTTATTAATAGTTAAACTATTATTTAAATCAATAATAACTTTTCCATCATTTTCTTCAATAACATTTTCCCCTCTTTTTATTGGTTTAGTCCAAGTATTTGTGGAATCTACATATACAATTGGAGCAGATCTATTATCAGGGTTATTCTTAATAAGCCAATCAGATAAAGAAGTATCAACACCGTTTAACTTACTATTAGATATCTTAATATCATATTGATCTCCAAAATTGAAAAATCTTGCCATAAGGGATATTGCATTATCTGATATATCAGAATTAGTAATTAGAACATTACTTGGATAACTTTTATCAAAGTATTCAACCGATATTCCAGAAAGAGTTGCACCCTTAACATTTATATTATCAATAGTTGCTTTTTTAGATATAATTTCACATCCATATTTATTAATAGTTTCTACATAAATGTTTTTAGCATCTATTTCTGAAGAGTCTAGTGAAAAATATCCATTCTCAGAAACAGTATTAACTTTAATATTATCTACTACTAATTTACTACTTCTATTATTTGAAGATTCTAAATCAACTCCATTTTCAGAATAAAAGTAACAGTCTTTTACTTCTCCATATAAAGACCAAAAAGCAAATGTATCTTGAGTATAAAAATCACTGTTTTTTAAATATATATTTTTTTCTTGAACAAAGAACATATCTCCACCATGGTACCTATGATCAGTCTCTAAATTTTTCATAATCATATTCTCTACAATAAAGTTTTCTGCATTATCATATTCAAAACTAAATTGATTTTGCCCAGACTCTAGAGTTGCTCTATTTTTAGGATCTTCACTTTTAATTGTCATATTAGTAATATATGGATTTTCTGAGTATCCAGTTATATATTGATTCTGATTACCATAAGTACCAAAAGAAGCATCAAAGTCAACATGATAAACTCCATTATCTTTAAATAGAATAATTACATCTTCTTCAACAGTACTAAATTGTAATTCATAAAAAACATCTTGTGCATTATCATAAGTACATCCATTCTTACAAATATCATATGTTTTAGCATTAACTTTTAAACACGTAAAACAAACAACTATAAGTAACAACGTTTTAAAAGTCTTCTTCATATAATCACCTATTTTAATTATATCATATTGTAGTTATCATAAATAAAAAAATAGAAGTACTGATAGTGTAAAATATTTTGTGGTAGACATAAAAAAAGAAATCATCCAGTGTTATA
>OMUM01000118.1 GCA_900314225.1 uncultured bacterium
GATGCTATTATTGCGACTACAACAATAATCAAAGTTATGGTAATACAGGAAATAGAAGCAAGGGATAGACTAAAATTTCTAATTACACTTTTGAAAGCATCTCTGATACTTCTTCCTAACATTCTAAACGCTTTCATCGACATACGTTCCTTTCTGTTTATAATTTACTAAATGACCATCTTTTAAAGTAATTACTTGTTTTTTCATTTTATTAACAATTTCTTTATCATGAGTAGCCATAATAATAGTTGTTCCTCTATTTTTATTTATGTCATCTAGTACTTTCATTATTTCCATGCTTCTTTCTGGATCAAGGTTTCCTGTTGGTTCATCGCAAAGCAGAAGTTTTGGATTATTAACAATAGCTCTTGCTATTGCGACACGTTGTTGCTCACCACCTGATAAGTTAGTTGGATAGTCGTGTACTTTATTTTTTAATCCTACGTCTTCAAGAGCTTTTAAGACATTTTTTCTTATAACATCTTTTTTAGCACCAATACACTCCATAGCAAAAGCAACATTTTCATATACTGTCAATTTAGGAAGTAATCTATAATCTTGAAATACTATTCCTAATTTTCTTCTTAATTTATAAACCTTTTTATTTCTTAGTTTAGCAACGTCTAGTCCTCCTACTATTACTTGTCCTTTAGTTGGTCTTTCTTCTCTATATAACATTTTTATAAGAGTAGATTTACCACTTCCAGAACCTCCTATTATAAAGACAAATGAGCCTTTTTCAATTGCTAAGTTTAAATCATAGATGGCAGTTACTCCATTTTTATATCTTTTTTCGACATTTTTTAATCTTATTAAATCCATCTAATTTTATCACCACCTTAGTTAATTAATTATATCATATAAATAGAAAGAAAAAAAGCAAGGCATTTATTTTGTCTTGACTTTAATTTATATTTTACGTTATTTTGCACCTTCTACTGTATATGAGTCTGTGGCAACAAAGAAGGCATCTTTATCTATTTTTTTAATACTAGATGTCGCTTTATAATATTCACGAGTTGGAATAACTGTTAAAATTACTTGTCTTTTCTTATCTAAATAACCGCCTTTTACTTCAAAAGTTGTTACATTATGATGAAGAGTATTTATAATATATTCTTTTACTTTTTCATCTTCTTCTGTAATTATATAGAAAGCTTTATTGTTGGAAATACCTAGAAGTACTTTATCTAAGACTAAGTTATTTATATATAAGAATATTATTGCATATAAGGCATTTGTTATGCCAAAAAAATAAGCTCCAATAAGTACAATTGTAACATTAATTACAAGAGATGATTTACTAATAGATATATTATGTTTTTCATATAATATTTGACTAACTATTGGAAATCCACCATTACTATAGCCAGATTTATACATTAAGCCATTGGCAACTCCACTTAGAATTCCAGCAAGTAGTACCATTAGAAGAATATCAATCTCTTCTGGATTAATTAAACCATTTAAATTAGATGTTAATTGAACAAGTAATGGATAAGTAATACTGGCAACTATTGTACCGGTTGTTCTTCTTACTCCTAAATACATAAAACTAAGAATTGTACAAGCAAGAGATAAAAGAAATAACATAAGTGCTGGATTAATATCATATAAATAATGAGTTATTGTTGCGATACCAGGAGTACCTCCAGTAACAAGAGATAATGGTAATAAGAAAGTATTATATAAAATAGCACTTAAAATGATAGATATAGTCATTAAAACTATTCGATATATTTTTTTCTTTGATTCAAGTTTTTCTAATAATTCTTCCATTTACTCACCACCAAATACTTCATATGAGTCTGTTACAATAAAAAAGGCATCCGGATCAATTGCATTTATTCCTTCTTTTAGTCGATAATAGTCTTTTGTTGGTAGAACAGTCATTAAGACGTCTTCTTTTTTCTCATTAATTCCACCTTTACCTTTAAAGACTGTGACACCATGATTTAAATATTTTAAAATATATTCTTTTACTTCTTCATCTTTTTTAGTTACTATATAAAACATCTTTTCATTAGAAATACCAAGTACTACTCGATCAGACATTAGACTAATTATATATAAAATTAATCCGGAATACAACATACTATTTATTCCAAAGAATATTCCTGATAATAAAACAATTAACCCATCACTAAATATCATACTTTTACCTATGGTTACTTTAAAATATTTAGAAATTATTTGATTAATTATATCTGTTCCTCCAACAGTAAATCCAGCTTTAAAGACAAGTCCAGCTCCAAAACCATATAAAATTCCTCCAAATATAGCATTTAATAGTAATTTTTCTGTATCTATTCCTAAATAGACATGGTAGTTTTGGGTTAATTTTAGAAATAAAGGGAGAAGGAGGGAACCTAGTAGAGTTGCTTTAGTTTTTTCTTTTCCAAGGAAAAAATAGCTTATTATTAAAAGAAAGATATTTAGTATTAAAACTGTTAGAGAATTATCAAAGCCAAATAAATTATTTAGAATAATAGCTATTCCACCTACTCCTCCTGGTACTAAGTCATTTGGTGCAATAAATAAATTATAAGCAAGGGCTATTATAAAGCAACCAAGTATGAAATTAAGTAGTCTTTTTTTTGAGGACTTTTTATTAATATAATTTACAAATTTTAGATCTTTATTTTTCGAAAAAATATTCATATCATATTCCTTTCGCTAAATTAGCATCTATAAAAGCATCGATATCACCATCTAATACTTTAGTAACATTACTTGTTTCAACATTGGTACGATGATCTTTTACCATAGAATATGGATGCATTACATAACTTCTAATTTGAGAACCAAAGTTAATATTTGCTTGGTCACCTTTAATTTTATTTAATTCTTTTTCTTGTTCTTCTAATTTTAATAAAAGTAATTTATTTTTTAAGACACGGAGAGCTTGTTCTTTATTTTGAATTTGACTTCTTTCATTTTGACAAGTAACTACTATTTTTGTTGGAAGATGAGTGATCCTGACGGCTGAATCAGTAGTATTTACACCTTGTCCTCCTGCTCCAGTTGATCTAAAAACATCAATTTTTAAATCTTTTTCATCAATTTCAATATTATTATCAATATCAATATCAGGAGTTACTTCAACAGAGGCAAAAGAAGTATGACGTCTATTATTAGAATCAAACGGAGAAAGTCTAACTAATCTGTGAACTCCTTTTTCGCCTTTTAAATAACCATAGGCATATAGTCCTTTTATAAGTAATGAAACACTTTTAATACCAGCTTCTTCACCTTCTTGATAGTCAAGAATAGTTATTTTAAATCCTCGTTTTTCACACCATCTGGTATACATTCTATATAACATACTAGCCCAATCGCAGGACTCGGTTCCTCCAGCTCCGGGATGTATTTCTAAGATACAATCATTTTTATCATAAGGGCCACTTAATAATAGTAATTTATTTAATTTTTCTACTTTCTTATTTATATCTTCTACACTTTCATTAATTTCATTAAATGAAGCCTCATCATTAGATTCAGAAAGTAAATCAATTAATTCTAGATTAGAAGTTATTTCTTCTTTTAAATTTTTTACTTGTTCAACAAGAGACTTTTCCTCATTTAATTCAGAAATTATTTTTTCTGCATGATCACGGTCATTCCAAAAATTTAAGTCTTCTGCTTCTTTTTCTAATTCTTTAATGTATTTTATTTTATTATCTAAGTCAAAGTGACCTCCATAAATTATTTATTTTATTTAAGTTTTCTTCTAATATTTTCTTTAAATTATAATAGTTCATATAGTTCTCCTCTACTTAGTATTTCTTTATTATTTTAACATAATTTATATTTTTTATACAATCTTAGTATTTTTTTTTAATAATTACATATATTATTAGTGAGGAAGGTTCACTATGTAGTGTGAAGATCCTCTGTATATAGATTAAGGAGCCGTAGTTTAGCTCCTTTTTTG
>OMUM01000129.1 GCA_900314225.1 uncultured bacterium
CTTAGGAGGCAGTTGCGTTATCCACTTACGCTACGAGAACATATACATTTATTCTAACTTTTTGTTAAAATAAATGCTTAAATTTTTTGATTTTTAAAAAATTATTCGCGACATTTCTGCGACACTAATTTTTCTTTAAATTTCTATCCATTAGATATATCAATGCTCTAAAGACTATTTTTTACCTATTTTTCAACTTTTTAGGAAGTCTTAGGAGAATCTTTGCCAATATTTCAAAATTAATCAAAAAATTTTAAATCCATTATAAAATCAACGTTATATGAACATTTTTTAAAGTATATTTTTAAAAAAAATCATTAATTTTTTAAAATATTTATATCATATTTTTTAAATTTTTCAAAATTAAAACTTCTGATTTTATTATTTTGAAGTTTATTTATACTTTATAATATAATAAAAAACACAATAATATTTATTGTGTTTTTTTACATTATTTTATTTTTTTCCTTTTTTATTATTATAAATCCAAAAACAAAACCTACAATTACAATTCCTAAGACTAACATAATATTACTTCCCGTTTTTGGATTTGTTATAATTTGATTTATTATATTATTATCTTTAAATTGTGGAGTAATTGTAACATTGGTTGCTGGCATTGTAAATTCATATTCTCCATTTCCAATTTCTCTGAACTCAACATTATTTCCATTCTCATCTTTTATTTCTAATCCTGAAAGTAAATAATCTTTTTGTGGTTCTACTCTAAACGAAACTACAATGCCTTCTTCTAATGCCTCATTATTTATATCATTATTAAACTTAATATTTCCATGATTCTTACTAATTTTTGGAATTGCTTTATAATTATCCATACTACTTTTATATGGAATATTAGTTTTAGTTAATGGATAGAAATGAGCTTCACTATTTCCTTCAAGTGATAAACTATTTACTAAAAATGCACCTGCATAATGTAATTCTGGCCCTTCTACATCAGCTTTTGGAGCAATTAAATGTCCAATGAATGGTGTAGCTGGTAATTCAATATATGTTGCGTTTGGAATATTCCAAATAATATTTCCGTAATATTTATCTAATCTATAATTTCCAGGATAAGAGTAATTTTGTCTTACAGAATTTGAATAATCATTTGTTGGTATTAGATTTATATCTCCAATTTCATTATCATATACTTTAGGTAATGTTACACTTCCACTATCTGTTATAGTAATAACAGTTAAATTCTCTTTATTCTTTTCAAAATGATCTAAAACAAGATTTTCTATAGCATTTACATCGTTTATATAATACTCTCCACCTGTTTCGACATGTGCTATTCCATTTTCACTATTTATATAGTTTCCTTTTTTTATTTTATTCTGTTCTTCAACTATTTTAGAATATAAACGCTCTATATTCATATATTTTCCTGCTCTTGTATTTGGAGATTGATTACTGTCTCTATATGTTCTTTCAGTTGGAGCATAAGGAATCTTATTAGAGTCTTCTATAATCTCATAACTTCCATTAATCAATTCAGAGTGTGTATTTTTTATACATGAAGTAATTCTAATAGGTGATTCAACCACTCCTTCAAAATATGAATATCTATTACTATCTGATGACATACAATCATTTCTATAATATGGTTTACCAACCATAGAATTAACGATACTCATACATGAATTATAAGTATAATTTGAATTATAAGTTCCTAAATCACAAACTGATTTTCCATAAGCTATAGAATATTCATTATTTGTATTTGAATTATATGTTGGTATCAAATTACCTTTGACAATAAAATTCCCTACTATATGAAAAATTCTTAAGCTTCCATTGGGTCCTTTTCCTTTTAAAAATTTAACTTTGTTGTCATAATCTTTTTGTCCAAATGTTACTACACTATAGTTTTGTAGAATATCTTCAATCGAATAATCCCCATCATAAATATCATCTGAATAATCATCAGCATATACATTCACTGTTATAAATGATAATGATACTATTAATAAAAATATTATTATTATTTTATTCTTTTTCATATGTACACTCTCCTACAATAAAAGTATAACTAATTTTGATTATTTTTTCAATGTTTTATAAATATTTCTTTCATAAATTTGCCTGTATCAGAAAGATAATCATTAATATGATATTTTTTCTTTTTTAATTCTTGTTCCGTGTACTTTTCATATAAATAATCCAACCTGTCTTGTACTTCTTTTTTTATTACTAAAGAAGATGCCTCATCTTTTTCTGATAATTGCCATACAATCCAACTAATATTATTATTATCTAGAAAATCAATCCACTTTATAAACTCATTTTTATAAAGTTTTCCATCACCCGATTCATTAGTTGCTCCACATTCTGTAACAATTAGTGGCATATTCTCTTTTAAAGCAGAAGATATTTCTTCTTTTAATTGATTATTTTGAGCTCCTGCATAGAAATGAACAGAATAGATTATATTTTTGTCTTCTAACAAATTGTTTTTTGCAGATGATATATCTTTGCACCAATTAGCTAATCCTACAATTATTAAAGAATTTTTACTATTATGTCTTATTACTTGTATTACATCTTCTGCATATGGTTTTATCTCTTCATCCCAAGTTACATCTTCTCCATTAGGTTCATTACATATTTCATAAATTATATTTGGACTATCTTTATATTTTTTTGATATTTTATTAAAGAAATCTATTGCCTCTTCCTTGTAAATATTTGGATTATTATCTTTTAGAATATGCCAATCAACTATTACATAAATATCTAAATCTATACAATAATCAATAATTCTTTCAACATCTTTTAATTGTTCTTTGTTAATTATATATCCATCTTCTTCTGGATTTGTATATAATGCAATTCTAAAAGTATTTATTCCCCATGTATCTCTAATTTCTTTTAAATTTTCTTTCGTATATATTCCTTTATACCAATGTAAATTATGAGAACTTATACCCTTTAATTTTACTATTTCTTTCTTTTCGTTCACAATAATACCTTTATCAATAGATAATTCTCCATTATAAGAAACTAAAGACTCTGAATCTATTACTATACTTTTTCTATATTGATAATAATTATTAATCATTAATCCAAAACTAAATATTATTATAATCAAAGAAATAATAGCTAATCTTTTTACTTTAATTTCTTCTTTAATAAATTTATAAAATAAAACAAACGTAGAAGATAAAGAATAAGAATTTCTATTATTTTTAATATCCTTTGTACTTTCACTATTACTAAAATCAAATATAATAGCAAACATTAAATATATGCAATTTGTACTTAACCAAAAAATTGGTATTAAAAACTCAATATAATTAAATGCAAATGATTTTTTTATAGAAATATATAAGCCTGTTATATTAAGAATAAATAAGAACAAATGAGATAAAACTAAATAATAATACTTAATTGATTTATTGTTATTATTCTTTTTTAAAGTTACTTCAAATTTTTTCTTTCTTATACCTATTATTTCTAATAAAGATTCAATAAAAATAATTGGAGATAAAATTACTTCATATATTCGATTCCAAGTAGATGATACTTTTCTATCTTCAAGTTGATCTATTATAAATCTTTTTAATATATATTGTATTAAGAATAATATAATAAATAATAATAGATTCCCCTGAATTACCTTGATATTAAAAAAACTATATAATAGAGGTACTAATAAATATATAATGTTTCTAACACCAAAGAACCAATAATAAATACCTGATAAATAATCTACTTTTTGTTTTATATTAAGACCTTTATTAGTAACTATTTTATAATTATTATATGTTTGGATACATCCTCTACACCAACGTGCTCTTTGTTTTATTAATGAAGTAATATTCTCTACATTTTTACCATATACTTCATCATATGGTAGAGCAATTCCTTTAAAACCATGACCTTCTATAAGAAGTCCTGTTGCAAAATCTTCTGTTATTGTTTCAGTTGCAAATCCGCCAATATCTTCTAATGCTTCTCTAGATATAATTGCATTAGTTCCACAAAAAATTGCTGAATTATTACTATTTCTTGAGATTTGAATTCTATGATAAAAATAATTTTGCTCTAATGGTATATAGTTATTTAATTTAAAATTACGTTGAAATATATCCGGATTAGAAAAATTTTGTGGTAATTGTATAAAGCCAATTTTATCTTCTAAAAATAAATAAGGTACTGTTTTCATTAAAAAATCTTCTGTAGGTCTCATATCAGCATCAAATACTACTATATATGGAGATTTTGTTTTCTTTAGAGCATTATTATAATTACCTGCTTTAGCATTTTTATTATCTTTTCTATCTAAATAACTGATCTTCATCTTACGACAAAGCTCTTTCATTTCTTTTCTTCTTCCATCATCACATAAATATATATGGATTTTCTTTTTATTTGGATATCTCATTTCTTTGCAAGATTTAATAGTTCCTTCAATTAAGTCTATGTCCTCATTTATTGTTGCGATAAAAACATCTAATTCAGGATAATCTTTTTTTAATATTTTAGGAGTATTAGGAATTGCATAATGTGTCATCAATATATTCACTGAATATACAATAAAAAAAAGAAAATCTACTATTTCTACTAATAGTATAATTGTACCAATAATTGTATCTAAACTATTGCTATTTGGTATTGTATAAAAAATTCTAAATATTAAATAAAAAAAAGAAGATACTATTGCCATGAAGTATATATATTTCTTTATCAATATTTTTTTCTTCATAATAACACTTCTTTCTTATAAATAATTGCTTTGCACATTTTATTATATTTTATTATTCACTATTAAGTCAATTAGATAAAAATAATAAAAAAAAACTATGTGCTATATAACACATAGTTAATTTCTATGGTGTTCCCGACCAG
>OMUM01000190.1 GCA_900314225.1 uncultured bacterium
TATGTTTGAAGAACTTTTTAAGTAATAGTTTATTTTGATAATATAATTTTTATATTTAATTAATTTTATGATTATAATTTTTTATTTTTGAAAATTATTTCCCGGGAAATAATTTGTTAAATATTGAAAAATCTTTATGAAATATAATTTTATTTAAGATAATAATTAAAATATTTATATTATTGTGTTTCATGTGAAACATTTTATCCACAGAAAAAGTTTAAATCTTAAAAAATATTTATTAATGAAAAATTAATATACATAAATTTTTCATATTTTAATTTTATATTTAATAAAAATTTGAATATTAAAATTTATTTTTTAATATTTAAATAATGAATGAGGTTTTTCCATTAAATAGAATTTAATATTTTTACATTATATGTTTATATTTCTTTTTATGTATCGTTACATTTTATTCGAAAAATTTATTCACAGAAAAAGTTTATATCTTTTAAAAAATAAAAATATAATATTATTTTTTTAAATTTAAAATTATTTCCCGGGAAATAATTCTTTAAGTGTTTTAATATAATTAAATACATAAATAAAAAATATATTTTTATATTAAATCATTAACTTTTAAATCTTTTATAAGTTAATTTTTTTATGTAAAAATATTATTTAATAAGGTTATATAGAAGAAAATACATGATTATAATAATATGCAATTAAGTTTCATGTGAAACATTTTATCCACAGAAAAAGTTAAAAGTTTAATTTTATCTAAATTTACTTTGAAAATTTACTAAAAATATTTCCCGGGAAATATTTTATTGATTATAGAATTTTAATTAATATAATTTTAAAAAAACACTTTCTGTAAGAAAAATAAAATTTATTTTTTAATATTTAAATAATGAATGAGGTTTTTTCATTAAATAGAATTTAATATTTTTACATTATATGTTTATATTTCTTTTTATGTATCGTTACATTTTATTCGAAAAATTTATTCACAGAAAAAGTTTATATCTTTTAAAAAATAAAAATATAATATTATTTTTTTAAATTTAAAATTATTTCCCGGGAAATAATTCTTTAAGTGTTTTAATATAATTAAATACATAAATAAAAAATATATTTTTATATTAAATCATTAACTTTTAAATCTTTTATAAGTTAATTTTTTTATGTAAAAATATTATTTAATAAGGTTATATAGAAGAAAATACATGATTATAATAATATGCAATTAAGTTTCATGTGAAACATTTTATCCACAGAAAAAGTTAAAAGTTTAATTTTATCTAAATTTACTTTGAAAATTTACTAAAAATATTTCCCGGGAAATATTTTATTGATTATAGAATTTTAATTAATATAATTTTAAAAAAATACTTTCTGTAAGAAAAATAAAATTTATTTTTTAATATTCTAAATAATTAATGTTTTTTTTCAATAAATTTTTCAATAAATATAATTTAATATTTTTACATTATATGTTTATATTTGTTTATGTATATCATTATATTTTGTTCAAAAAATATATTTACAGAAAAAGTTTATTTCTTTTAAAATATAAGAATTTTATATTTTCTTTTTTTAATTTAAAATTATTTCCCGGGAAATAAATTTTTATTTACAATTTTAAATTTCTATAATAATATATATATGTGCAATGAAAGTGGCTGAAATAGGTCAGGATTGGAAGATAGCAGCCTTAAGGTCCTCCTTTCATGTGCACTTTTTATTTGGAGTGAAATAATGATGAATTTGAAATTTTTAGATTTGGCGTTTGATTGTGCTAAAGAAGCAGAAAAATTAAATGAAGTTCCAATTGGAGCTGTTATTGTAAAAGATGATATTGTAATTTCTAAAGGATATAACAAGAAAGAAAGTGAAAAATCTGTTTTTTCTCATGCCGAAATTAATGCTATTAAGGAAGCTTCAGAAAAATTAAATAATTGGAGACTGGATAATTGTGATATTTATGTTACATTAGATCCATGTCCCATGTGTGCAAGTGCAATAAAGCAATCTAGAATAAAAAATGTTTACTCTGCTTGTGAAAATTCAAATTCGAATAATATTAAGATTTTAAATTCAATATTTAAAAATAATGATATCAACTCTTCAGTAAATTTTGTTACAAATTTGAATGTTGAAAAATCAAAAAAGATTTTAAATAATTTTTTTAAAGAGCAAAGAAATAAATAATATCTTTGCTCTTTATGTTATAATATTCATTGATTGGGGATGTAATATATGTATCATGCTTTATATAGAAAATATAGACCAACTGATTTTGATTCTGTTGTTGGACAAGAAGCAATTGTTCAAACTTTAAAAAATTCAATAATAAATGGAAAATTTTCACATGCCTATTTATTTTATGGACCTAGAGGTACTGGTAAAACAACTATTTCTAAAATTTTTGCTAGAAATGTTAATTGTCTTGATTCAAAAGATGGATTAGCATGTAGAAAATGTTCAGCTTGCAATGTTTCTTTTTCTAAAGATTGTGTTGATATTATTGAAATTGATGCTGCTTCTAACAACGGTGTCGATGAAATACGTGATTTAAAAGATAAAATTAATCTTGTTCCGAGTGAATTGAGATATAAAGTTTATATAATAGATGAAGTTCATATGTTATCTCTTGGGGCATTTAATGCTTTATTGAAAACTTTAGAAGAACCTCCTGAACATGTAATTTTTATTTTAGCAACAACAGATTTTCAGAAGGTTCCAACAACTATTGTTTCTAGATGCCAATGTTTTTCATTTAATAGAATATCAAAAGAGGCTATTATTTCAAAATTGGAATATGTTTGTGAAAAAGAAAATATTAATATTGAAATAGAAGTTTTAAATAAGATTGCTTTATTATCTGATGGTGGTTTAAGAGATGCTTTGGGTTCTTTAGATAAACTTCTATCATATTCAAATGACAAAATTACTCTAGATACTTTTAATGAATTAAATGGAATTGTGTCAGACGATGAAATTATTAAGTTTTTAAAGGCAATTTTTGATGGTAATATTGTCGATGTTTTGGAAGAATTAAATAAATTTAATAATAGGGGAAAAAATTTAATACAAATTTTAGTACAATGTATTGATATTTTAAGAAATTCTATTGTGGATTATTATATTTCAAAAAAAGTTTCTCCATTTTCTTTGGAAAAATCGCAAATATTTATCAATTTGTTAAACGAAAAAATGTTCGACATAAAAAGAAGCAATAATGTTAAGGTATATGTGGAAATTTTTATTTTAAAGTTTATTAATGATTATATTCTATCTTCTAATTTGCCTCAAAATAAGGCTATTCAATTTATTGATAGTCAAAAAGAAATAAAAAAGGTAGTTGAAGAACCAAAAAATGAAATAAAACAGGAAAAAAATTTTGAAAATATTAGAGAAATAGAGACAAAATCTTTTGATATTTCTAATAATTTATCTAAACCGGTTACTGTTAATAAAGAAAATATTAGAATAATTAAAAATATTACGGAAATTATGAAAATTAGGGTAAATAATACTTTTGTTTCTGCTAATAAAAATCTTTTAAAAGATGAGATGATCAAATTTGATTCTTTACGTGATTATTCTTTTGATCAAAATTATGGTTATATTGTATGTAATATTTTGGATGGAAAATTAAGACTTGTTGGAGAGGATTCTTTAGTTATAAGTTATGAATATGATTCTAATGTTAAAAATAATCTAAATATAATTGAAAAAATTAATAAAATATATAATAATTTAACTAAATCAAATAAGAAAATTGCTATTATTTCTGATGAAT
>OMUM01000150.1 GCA_900314225.1 uncultured bacterium
TACATAAATGTAGATTTTTCTTTAATGTGATTAAAAAATATGCTATTATTTTTAATAGATACTACTGATTTGCTTTTATGTGAATAAAATAGTAAAATAAAGATAGTATGTTTTAGGAGGGGTAAAATGACACCTATTAGAGATTTTTTTACTAGGATTTTTAAGAAGAAAAATGATGATAAGCCTTGGCTTGAATATTATTCTAGAGAAGAGAGAAGTATTAAATTTACTGATAAATCTATATATGATTTTTTAGTTGAGTCTGTTGGAGAAGATAGAGATTATCCAGCTATTAATTATTTTGGTAATGTTTTAAGTTTTAATGAGTTTTTTTCAAATATTGATTTATGTGCTAGAAGTTTAAGAGAATTTGGCGTAAGAGAAGGAGACGTTGTAACAATATGCTGTCCTAATATGCCAGAAGCCTTATATGCTTTTTATGCTTGCAACAAAATAGGGGCAATTGCTGATATGGTTCATCCATTATCAAGTGATGCACAATTACTTAGTTATTTAAATAATTCAGAGTCTAGATTATTAATATTAGTTGATTTTAACTATGAAAAGTTTTTTGATGTTATTCCTAAGACTAAAGTTTACAAAACTATACTTGTTAGTCCAAAAGAATCAATGCCTTTAGGTCTAACTATAGGTTATACTCTAACTCGTGGAATTACTTTGAAAAAACCAGCACAAGGAGATAGTAGATATCTTAGTTGGCGTGATTTTATGATAAGAGGTTATAAAAATCATGAGAATTATCACGCTAAAATGAAGAAAAATGATCCAGCTATTATTTTACATAGTGGTGGAACTACAGGAACTCCTAAGGGTATAGTAATTTCTAATTATAATTTTAATGCTGAAGCACAACAAGGTGGAGTTGCGGTAATCGATGTTAAACCAAAAGATAAAGTAATTGCTTTAATGCCGATATTCCATGGCTTTGGTCTTGGAGTAGGTGTGCACACACCATTTTGTCTTCGAGCAGAAGTCATTCTAATGCCAGAATACGATGCTGGAAGATTTTACAAAATTTGGAAGAATGAAAAACCACATGTAATTTTAGGTGTTCCAACTTTATGGGAAGCAATGATGAGTAATAGGAGAATGGATAATGTTGATATGTCCCAACTTAAGTATATAATTTCAGGAGGGGACTATTTAACAACAGCCCAAGAAAATAGATTAAATGACTATATTCATAGACACGGAGCCCATGTAAATGTTGCGAAAGGCTATGGAATGACTGAGTCTGTTGCGGCTACTTGTTTTTCAATATCTGGTGCCAATGAAGTAGGAAGTATAGGTATTCCAATGGTTGGTAATACTTATAAAATATGTGATCCAGAAACTCATGAAGAGTTACCAATTGGATCTGAGGGAGAAATTTGTGTTAATGGACCAACTGTTATGTTAGGCTATTTAAATAATAAAAAAGAAACTGCTAAAGTACTTATAAGACATAAAGATGGTAAGATTTACCTACATACGGGAGACGCCGGTTATATTTCTCCAACAGGTTCCGTTTTCTTTACATATAGAATTAAGAGAATGATTGTTGTATCAGGCTTTAATGTTTATCCAAGTGAAATAGAAGAAGTTATTTCTAAACATAACTTAGTTGACAGGGTATGCGTAATAGGCGTGCCTCATCCTTATAAAATGCATGTACCAAAAGCATTTATTGTACTTAAAGATGGAATAGAACCAACGCCTAAGATTAAGAAAGAAATAGTAGATCTTTGTAAAGAAAACTTATCAGTTTATGCTAAACCTAAATATTTTGAATTTAGGGCTGAATTACCTAAATCTTTATATGGAAAAATTAACTATAAAGAATTAGAAAAAGAAGAACTAGAGAAAGCAACAGCCAAAGAAAATAAGTAATTCTTTGGCTTAATTTTATATGAAAATATTAATAATAGGAAATGTTGGTAGCGGTAAAACTACTTTAGGTAATAATTTAGCTAAATTATATGGAATAAAATTATTTTCAATAGATAATATAGTATATGATGACGAAAACAAATTAAAAAGAGAAAAATTAGATCAGATTAATTTATTAAATAAGATTAATAGAGAAAATAAAGAATATATCATAGAAGGAGTATTACGTAAAAATATGGACTTTTTACTAAACTTAGTTGATAAAATAGTAGTCATTGATCTAAATAAAAAAATATTAAAAAATAGAATTAGAAAAAGATATATAAAACAAAAAATTGGTATTTCTAAAGATAAATATTTAGTTAGTAAAGTTAATTTAGGTGAAATGTATGATTGGATAGAAAAATATGATTATGAAAGAATTAATAAACTTATAATTAAATATAGTCGTAAAATTATCTATTTAAAGACAACTAAAGATATTAATAAATAT
>OMUM01000033.1 GCA_900314225.1 uncultured bacterium
CTGGTCGGGAACACCATAGAAATTAACTATGTGTTATATAGCACATAGTTTTTTTGTGGTGAAATGGAGGTGGTCGAATACATTAAATAATAAAAAAATAAAGATAAGGAGGAAAGATATGAAAAATTGTGAAGTAATTGCAATTGCAAATCAAAAGGGTGGAGTCGGTAAAACAACTACTACATTTAGTTTAGGTGTTGCTTTGGCTAATATGGGTAAAAAAGTATTATTAGTTGATGCTGATCCTCAAGGTGATTTAACTACTTATGCAGGGTGGCATAATACAGATGATATTCCAGTAACTCTAGCAACATTAATGGAACGTTCTATTAGAGATAGAGATATTAATCCTAGAGAAGCTATTTTAAAGCAACATGAAGGTGTAGATGTACTTCCATCTAATCTAGAATTATCTAGTATGGAAGTCGAATTAGTTAATGCAATGAGTAGAGAATATACAATTAAGAATTCTCTTGAAGCATTAAAAAAAGATTATGACTATATCATAATCGATTGTATGCCATCACTTGGAATGATTACTATAAATGCTTTGGGTGCATCAGATAAAGTAATTATTCCAGTTGAGTCTCAATTCCTTGCAACTAAAGGAATGAAACAGTTAATAAATACAGTTCTTAAAGTTAGAAAGAACATTAATCCAAATCTTCAAATTGGAGGAATGTTACTTACTCTTGTAGAACAAAGAACAAATCTATCTAGACAAATAAGACAAGAATTACAATAGTCTTATGGAACTATATTTAAATTATATGATACTCAAATTCCACGAGCAATCAAGGTTGCAGAGTCAACAAGTTTTGGTAAATCAATATTTTCTTATGATAAGAATTCTAAAGTAGCTAGTGCTTATCAAGAATTTGCTAAGGAGGTAGTTAAGGATGGAGAAAAAGAGCATTCTAGATCCAATGCCTTTTACAGTAGATAGTTTCTTTACTACTCAAGAACAAAGAGATGAAGAAAAGAAAGAAAAAGTAGAAGAAATTAGTATTGATTTATTAGATGAATTTCCTAATCATCCTTTTAAAGCATTAAAGAATGAAGAATTATCTAAATTAGAAGAATCAATTAAAGATAATGGTGTATTGGAACCTATTATTGTAAGAAAAAAAGATGATAGATATGAAATCAAAAGATATAAAAGAATGATTACTGAGGAAAATGAAAAGCAGGAACGATTATTAGATATGTATCTAGATGGGACTGTCGATTTACCTACTTTTGAAGAATTTCATAAAAAATATGGATCTAAAATAGAAACATATAAAGTAGAAATTGATGAATTAGAGAAAAGTTTAAAACGTCTAGAACCAATACAAGTAAAAAAAAGAAAAAGCAATGGAATCAGTGAAGAAGATATTAGATATCGGATACAATGGAATAGATGAGTGATTAATAGAAGAAGTTGTAGAGAAAATAAAAGTTCATGAAAATTATTTTGAATGGAAATTAAATTTTTATGATGAATTAAAATTATATTGTCCTATGACTTATGATTATTATTCTAGAATAATGCAAGAATATATAGATAGATATAATATAACAAATTTAATAAGATAAAAAAGAAACTGGAAATTCCAGTTTTTTTATGTTTTTATACTAATATATGATATATTTAATATAGATAATAGAGAGGTATATATGAAAAAAAGAGTAATAAAGATTATATTATTATTAATAATGATTATTTCATTAATAAATATATTTATATGGTTTTATGAAAATAATAAAACAAAAGAAATAACAACTAAAGCTAAAAAATATATAAATATAGATAATAATATAATTAGTCCAAAAATAAAAAATATAAATGAAGATATAATTGGATGGTTAATAGTAGATAATACAAATATTAACTATCCTGTAGTACAAGGAAAAAATAATGAGTTCTACCTAAATCATGATTTAGATAAAAAATATAATAGTGCAGGATGGATTTTTATGGATAGTAATAATAATCTAGATGATCAAAATATAATCATATATGGTCATCATAGAAGAGATGGGAGTATGTTTGGTTCAATTGATAATCTTCTAAATAAAAATAAAGGAGGAAAAATTAATTTAATAATAAAAAACAAAAAAAATATATATAATATTTTTTCTATATATAAAACTGAAAAAAATTATAATTATCGTGAAAAAAACTATAGTAATTTATATAAAAAGACAGCAGAATTTAAAAAACGTAGCATAATAAATTATAATGTCGACATTACAAGTAAAAATCAAATAATAACACTATCTACATGCGATAATGACAATAAAAATAGAATAGTAATACATGGGATAAAAATTGAATAAAACACTTTATTTTTTATTTAAAATATTCTATAATTAAATAAGGTAGGAGGTGGATTAAATTTGTGCTAGTGAAAAAAGATTATTTTTACTTGGAATAATACTTTTTATAATGTTTAGCATCTCGGGCATATATGCTTTAACTAATGATGTAATAAACAACACAGAAAGTACCATTTCAACCTCTTACGTTGATATTAAATTAGAACAATATCAAAATGATGAATCTTATACAAAAGAAAATGAAGTTGTTGTGCCAGGAGAAGTTATTCCATTAAATACAAAAATAAATAATCTTGGAATAAATTGTTATGTAAGAGCTAAAATTACATACACATTAAATAATACAGAATATATTGAGTCAAACTATATCAATGGAGATTACAAAAATTGGACTAGAAAAGATGATTATTACTATTATGATTCTGTATTAAATCAAAGTGAAGTAATAGACTTATTTGATACAATCCAAATACCTAATGAAATAATTAATGAATCATTAGGTGATAAACTAATTGTTCATATATTAGTTGAAGCTGTACAAGCTAAGAACTTTGATGGTAATTGGAATGAGGTAGATATTAAAGAAGCTGTAGATAGATCTTATTCTATGGATTCTGATGGTAAATCAGAAATAATCTATGAAAATAATGCAGATAAGTATATTGATATAGGAGATGGCTTTTTTAATAACTTAGGTGGTTTATTACCAGGAGATAGCATAGAGGATCAAATAACAATTGATAATAATAGTCATAACAAGATTAAATACTATTTATCAATTGATACTAAAAATTTATCTCAAGAAGAAATAAATTTACTAGAAAATGTTAATATAACAATAAAAAATAGTAAAGGTGAAGAGTTATACAAAGGAAAATTAACAGAAGTAAGTAATCTGCTCTTAGGTATATATAATAGTGGTTCTAATGGTATAATTTCTTTTACTATTTCAATACCAAGTAATCTTAATAATGAGTATAGTAAGATTGCAACAAAAATAATTTGGGTGTTTTCGGTTGAAGAAGAAAATAGTAGCATTAACCCAGAAACATGGGATTTGCGATTTGATTGGTCTATAACACTTTTCATTTTTTCAGCATTTGGACTTTTAATAGTCATGATACTAGAAAAAATAGAAAAGGATAATATAGAAAAAAATAATAAAGAAAGAGGGAATTAATATATGAAGAAAAAGAAAACAATTTTAGCAGCACTTGTACTTCTACTAGTAGTTGCAGTAGGAGGAGCAATTGCATATTTCACAGACACTGATACTAAAACAAACACATTTACAATTGGTAATGTAGATAT
>OMUM01000153.1 GCA_900314225.1 uncultured bacterium
ATCACCAAACTATAAAAAATAAAAGAATTAGAAAATACTAATTCTTAATAATTTCATATGTAGTACCTTCATTTGTATCTATTAATTTTATACCTTTCTCTAATAATTCATTTCTTATCTTATCAGCTAATTCATAATTCTTATTAATCTTAGCCTGTTTTCTCTCTTCAATCTTATCATTAATGTAACTTACAAATTCATTGTCAATATTTTCATCTTTTTTTATCAAATCTAAAGAAAATACTTCATCAAAAGACTTTATTAAAGCTATCTTTGTAGCTCCATTAACACTATCATCTTTTAATAAATCATATAATACGGTCAAAGCATTAGCCATATTCAAATCATTAGATATTTCAGCTACAAATTTTTCTTTATATAAATCAAACTTTTTCTTTTCAACAGATCCCTCAGATTTTATTGAATTAACCTTATTACGAAGTTTCTTTAATGTATTCTCTGCCTGATCAAGAGCTTCATAAGAAAACACTAATTGTTTCCTATAATGAGAATTTAAACACATAAATCTAAATGAAAGTGGATCATAACCTTTCTCTTTCAAAGTACTAACTGTAAGAATAGCCCCTTTAGACTTACTCATTTTTCCTTCTTTATCTAATAAATGTTCATTATGAAACCAATAATTACACCACTTATGTCCTAAATAAGCTTCACTTTGAGCAATTTCATTAGTATGATGTGGAAATATATTATCAACACCACCACCATGAATATCTAAATACTCTCCTAAATATTTAATTGAAATACCACTACATTCAATATGCCAACCAGGGTACCCTTTACCCCAAGGAGAATCCCAAAGTAATTCATGATGTTCAAATTTTGAAGTTGTAAACCATAAAGCAAAATCAGCTTGATTTCTTTTATTATTATCTTCTTCTACTCCTTCACGAGCACCTACAACCAATTCATCCTCTTGATGATTAGTAAGTACATAATAATCTTTAACTTTACTAATATCAAAATATACATTTCCTCCAGAAATATATGCATAACCATCATCCAATAACTTTGAAATCATTTTTATATACATTTCAATATTCTCAGTAGCAGGAGAAACTATTTCTGGTACACGACAATTAACTAATTTAAAATCATCAAAAAAAGCTTTAGTATAAAATTTAGCAATCTCAATTGATGACTTATGCTCTCTTTTTCTAGCAACTTCCATTTTATCTTCACCAGAATCAGAATCACTTGTTAAATGTCCAACATCAGTTATATTCATTGCTCTTGTAACATCATAACCTAAATATCTTAAAGTCTTATCTAAAAAATCATGACCAATATAATTTCTAATATTACCAATATGAGCATAATGATAAACTGTAGGCCCACAAGTATATAATTTAACCTTTCCCTTTTTATTTGGAATAAATTCATCTATTTTCCTAGTCAAAGTATTATATAATTTCATAAAATCACCTCTGCTTTATAATTCATATTATATCAAATAATTAATAAATAATTACAAAAAATTAATATATCACTAAAAATAACATAATTTATTAATATTAGAAACAGTAATATTATCCTTATCCATTTTTTTAAGTATCTCACTATAATTATATTTACAAACACCAGAATCTATTAAATTATTAATATATTTTTTAGCAGACTTATAATCAAAATCAAAAAATTGAAATATATAATCATAATTATCAGAAAAATCATTATTCTTTACTAAACCAATTAAATCATTAGAATCAATTATAGAAATAAAAATATTGAACCCATACTTATCTCTATTATTTATAAAATTAAAAGAACTCTTAAATAAAAAATTACAAATAAAAAATTTAAGTGGATAATTAATATTATTTAAAAAAGACTTTTCTAAATCACTATTATCATTTACTTTTAAAATACAAGATTTATTAAAAATATTATCTAAAATATATTTAATTATTTCTCTTTTACCAACACCTTGCTTCCCAATAAATAATATTTTATTAAAGTTCTTTGTTTTATTAAATATATTATGTATACAATCTAATATTTCTAAAATAATATCTTTCTCCCAAAAATACTCTTTTATAAGATGTTTTTTTATCAAACTAATCTTACTATTTAATACACTTCCACAAGCTACATTAGTCATTTGATATAAAACTTGATAAACACAATCTTTTGAAATCTTAAATTTATTTCTATAAATTAATTTCATATTATTATTAGTTTCATTTTCTTTAATTAATTTATCTAAATACTTATATTTTTCTAATTTATTATTAATATTATTATAAAAAATAGATTCATTATTATTTATATTATCTCTAATAGTTAAACTATAAGCACATATTGTATCTAAAAAATCAATCAAACTATCTGGCTGATACAAATAATTAAAATAAGTATATCCTAAACTTATAATTAGATTTAATATCTCATCATCAATAATAACATTATAATATTCTTCATATTGAGATTTAATTTTAAAAAATAACTTACTAACTTTATTTCTTTCAATTTCTTCAATTTTTATAATTTGAAATCTTCTACAAATAGCTTTTTCATTTTTTAAATACTTATTATATTCGTCAATAGTTGTTGCACCTATAACTTTTATAGAACCATTAGCTAAATAAGGTTTCAAAATATTAGAAGCATCAATTGACCCTTCAGCAGCCCCAGCTCCAATTATTGTATGAAATTCATCTATAAACAAAACAATATCCTTTTTCTTATCAATTTCCATTAATAATTTTTTAAATTTCTCTTCAAATTCACCTCTATATTTAGTATCTGATACTAAATTAAATAAAGAAATACTATATATTTTAAGATCTTTTAATCTACTATTAATTAATCCATTACTAATTCTTCTAGATAACTCTTCAACAATAGCAGTCTTACCTACACCAGCTGGTCCAATTAGTAAAATATTATTTCTATTCTTTTTTAATAAAGTTTGCGTAATTAAATTAATTTCATTATCTCTTTCATAAACTATATTTTTACTATTTTTAAAATAATTATTCATATTAAACCCTATTTGATTTAAAAAAACTAAATTATCAGAATTATTATTTAAAACACTTAAATCATATAAAGAAAATAATTCATATAAATCAATATTCATTCCAAATAATATTCTTTTAGCTATTCCATCACCTGAATAAATAATTGAAAGAATCAATGCATCACCATCACTTAAATTGTCATTTTTATAATTTACATAATTATTCAAAATCTTTTTCACCAAAGGAGTAAACAAAAACCAATGACTAGCTTTACTACCAACACCAACAACTTTTATAAGTTCTTCTTTAAAAGTTTCATAATTAATTCCATACTTATTTAAGACTTTTGTAAAATTTATATTTTTATTTGAAAGAATAGCTAAAAAAAGATGATCACTTCCAACATAAGGATGTTTTAAAAGCATCATTTCCTTTTTAGCTCTCTTAATTATCTTAATTATATTTTCATTAAAATTATTATTCATCTATATCACCTAAATATATTTTATCTTCTCTAATTAAGACAAATCAATAAAATACATAACCAAAAAATAGACATTTTAACAATCGAACAGAGTAAATTTCTGTTCGTAGGCCCTCGATTTTGTTTCACACTTCCTTTGGCCCTAATGTCACCATTAATACTTTGTGTTTCTCTAACATTTCGTTGATACCTAGCGTGTATTAGCCTTTCACCAACTAGATATATACCATGCACGGCACACAAAAAAAAGGAATCATCAAGATTCCTTACAAAAATTATACTAAAGCTAAAATTATAAATATAATTAGTAATATAACAAAAAACTCTAATAGTAATTTCCAAACATTTTTTAACCACTCTTTATAGTTAATTCCAAGGTAAGATAAAACTACCATTAAAATTAAACTAGTTGGAGCAACTAACATAGTTAATCCATAAATAGATTGGAAAATAATACCAACTAATGGATAATTTGCTGTATTAGTAACAACACTTACATAAAATGGTAAAACACTTTGGAATACATAAGCTGGTTCAAAATTAAATAAACTAGCTAATACTGATACTACAGTAGTTGAAACAATATTAAATTTCTTACCAATTAATGCTTTATAAATTACTAATTGGAATGGATGATATGTTACAAGAACTAATACCGTATATAGTAAAATTACTATAACTGCTGGTAATAATGCCTTTTTAGCACCATCAGCAAATCCATCAAGAATATCATCAAACTTAAGCTTATAAATAAAAGCAATTATAAACATTGATAAAAATACTGGTACTAATAAATCAACAATTGTCCATGAACCAAATTCATTAAAATTACCAAATAACTTAGCAAATAAAGCAAATCCAAATAATTTAAAGTTACTAACACTTGTTTTTGCATTAGCCATTGCATTTAACCCAAAAGCACTATTCCATGGAATAAAAGCTAAAATTGTTATAACAAGCATAATAATTAAGAATAAATTAAATGGCCAAATTTTAGTACTCTTACTAACCTTAATAGCATTATCTTCAACTGTAGCAGCCTTATTTGGATTCTTCTTAGCTGAAGATTTTTTATTACTACTTTTTTTAGTATTTGACTTTTTAGTAGTTGATTTAACAGTAGATTTCTTTTCAGCACTCTTAGCTGAAGCACTTTTCTTAGAAGAAACTTTATCATCACTATCATCAGAAACAGTAGCTGTTTTTTCCTCTTTAGCCTCTGGAGCAACAGATACTTGATTTTTATTTCTCTTAATATACATAAGAGTATTGAATACTACTAACACAATACCAACTAGTAAGATAATAAATCTAACTCCTATTTGATAATCTGTTTTCAAACTCAAAGCCTGAGTCAAAGCACTTAGATTAGTAGTAGCATAAGTACTTCCTGCAAAACCAACTGTCATTGATCCAACAACAACTAATGCTGCAACAATCTTATCATATC
>OMUM01000157.1 GCA_900314225.1 uncultured bacterium
TAGAATAATGATAATTGATTAGAATCAGGTAATCCTTCTAAAATACCCATTTCTTTCATTTTATCAATTAAAGTTTGTGATATTTTAGCACGTTTTTGTAAGTCTTCAATACTTATAAATTTGCCCTTTTCTCGCTCAGCAACTATATTTTTAGCAACTGTATCTCCAAGACCATCAATCGCATTAAATGGAGGATATATTTCAGTATCATTTTTTGGTGTCCAAATAGTAGCATCACTTTTATATAAATCAATATTTAAAAACTTTATTCCACGAGCAGTTGCT
The DNA here is from genome assembly GCA_900314225.1 of uncultured bacterium. GTDB lineage: Bacteria > Bacillota_I > Bacilli_A > RF39 > UBA660 > UBA3789. The sequence continues at coordinate 286 of OMUM01000157.1, forward strand.
TCCAATGATACTTTTAGACTTTCAGCTTGACCATTTTCTTTATTAGTTGCCTCATACCCTTTTGCTTCTATATCTTCAAGTCTAGCTTTTATAGAAGAATAACCTTTTATCATATTAATAACATCAACATCTGTTGCTTTAGATGTTAACCATGATGAATAGAAATATACTGGCATATGGACTTTATACCATGCTATTCTAAAAGCACTTATGACATAGGCTGCTGCATGGGCTTTTGGGAACATGTATTTAATTTTTGAACAAGAATTAATAAACCACTCTGGAATGTTTGCTTCTTGCATAGTTTTAACATGTTCTTTCCATGTGTCTGGATCTTTGGAAGCTTTTCCTTTACGAACAAATTCCATTATTTTGAAGGCTTTTATAGGCTTTACACCATGATACATTAAATAGACCATAATATCATCACGACAACCTATAGTTTCTTTAAATGGCACAATATTATTAGCAATTAATTCTTGGGCATTACCTAACCAAACATCAGTTCCATGAGAAAGTCCAGATATTTTGATAAGTTCAGCAAATGTTGTAGGCTTTGTATCTTCTACTAGTTTTATTGTAAATGGTGTACCAAACTCCGGTATTCCTAAAGTTCCTGTATTACACATTATTTGTTCTTTCGTAACACCTAAAGCTTCAGTAGAAGTAAATATTGACATAGTTGCTTTATCATCTAATGGTACTTTTAAAATATCAGTATTTGATTGTAATTGAATTAGTCTTAACTGAGTTGGATCAGAGTGACCTAAAATATCTAGTTTTAGTAAGCACTGGTCAATTGAGTGATAATCAAAGTGTGTAGTTCGCCATTCAGCAGTTGGATCTTCAGCTGGATATTGGAAAGGTGTAAAATCATATACTTCCATATAGTCTGGTACAACAACAATTCCACCTGGATGTTGTCCAGTCGTTCTCTTAACTCCAGTACAACCTAAGGCAAGTCGCTCAACTTCAGCTGTTCGCATATCGGTAATTCCTTTATCTTCACAATAACCTTTTACATAACCAAAAGCCGTTTTATCAGCAACCGTACCAATAGTACCAGCACGATAAACATTATCTTCTCCAAATAATACCTTAGTATAGGCATGAGCACTTGCTTGATTTAAATCAGAAAAGTTAAGATCAATATCAGGAACTTTATCAGCATTAAATCCTAAGAAAGTGGCAAAAGGCATGTCCTGACCATCTTTTATCATTTTTATATGACAATTAGGACAATCCTTGTCTGGTAAATCAAATCCTGATGAATAAGTAGCTCCAAGAGAATTTCCTTCATCATCTTCAAAAATACTAAGCTTACATTTCGGACAACGATAATGAGCAGAAAGTGGATTTACCTCAGTTATTCCCATCATAGTCGCGACAAAGCTTGAACCAACTGAACCACGGGAACCTACTAAGTAACCTTCATCATTAGAGTGTTTAACAAGTCTTTGAGCTATCAAATATATTGGATCAAATCCTCCACCTATTACTCCACCTAAAGTTTTCTTTACTTTCTTCTCTAATGCTTTATCATCTAATTCTTCTTCTGTCGTCTTTTTAACATAATCAGTAACCATTTTTTTAATATTATCTGATCCCTTTAATATCTCATCATGTAATTCTTTATGAATAATCTTATTATATTCTTCTTCATTATCTTTTATATCTTCATGCTTTTCCTTGATAATTTTGAATACTATATCTCCATATAATTCTGTTGCGATACGTTCTTCTATCATATATGGAAGGGGTTCTCCATACCAGTCCTTCGCTTTAGTATAAACAAGGTCTGTAACAACGACTGGACAGTCTAGATAACTTTTACCATCATCTGCTTTTACACGAGGTGAAAATGGAATTCCGCCTGTATCAATAATTACTTCAACAATATCACACATATCTGCTATTTTATTAGTATTTTTAACGACTATTTCATAAGCTTTATCTTCACCTAAGAATTTAAAGTCTTCTAACATTTCATTGGTTGTTCTAAA
>OMUM01000017.1 GCA_900314225.1 uncultured bacterium
TATTAACACGAGCAATAACATTGGCAATAGTAAAAGTTTTACCAGTACCTGTTGCACCTAATAAAACTTGTTCTTTCTTATTATTATTAAGACCTTCTACCAATTCTTTAATAGCTTCTGGTTGATCACCACTTGGTGTATATTTTGATACTAATTCAAACATAATAAACCTCCCTTTTAATTATTTGTATTTTATCATTTTATATGCAATAAAACAAGGTAATCACCAAAATACCTTGTTCTTACTATTATCATTTTTTTATTAAATTATTTATTCTTCCTTAATAATTTTATTTGATTTAAACCGCTATCTCCTAAAGGATTATGTTCTTTATATAATTCCAATTGATGATTATATCCATCATCGCTCACTAAGTACTCCTTTATTTCTTTTATAAAATTATCATCACTTAGTCTATTATGTAAACATTGTATATTTTTATCATTAAATAATGATAATAAATATAATCCTGTTTCGCTTTCAAAGTAACCATATTTTGGATTTTTACAATATCTATTATTAAATACGCACATATTACCTTTTATAGCAATCATTATTATATCATGATAGTATTTCTTTAACATCTCATTTTCACTCGTTTCATATTCACAAATAAAAGATTCTAGTGCAATTGTTCCATTTTTTAATATGGTCCAATCTACTAATGGATTAGCAATAACCCTCAAATTATAAATTAATAATTCTTTCTTTTTAGGAAGTATAGTAAACAATGGTTCAGACGAAGTACCAATACGAATATTTGGATCCTTAATCAAATTTTCTCTTACCATATCAATATATATTTTATATAAATTATCTGAATCTATTCTAATAATATATTTTAATAATGATTCATCGTAAATATGATGTTGATTCCACAATTCTAGAATTCTATTTTCTATTTCTTCAAATGAATCAATATTATATTTTTCAGCAAATATTATTAAATTATTTAAGTATCTTATCATTTCATGGTTCAAGTTATTGTCATCAATTGAACTATGTAAGTATTTTAAAATTTCTTCCATATCTATATTTTTAAAATTATCATTTATTAATATTTTTTCAACTATAAATTGAATGTTTTCATCATCTTCTAACGCCCAAGTAGATAAAATTGATAAATAATTCATTTTACAAAACAAGCTATAGTATTCTTCAATAATAGTTGTTAATCTCATATTTTTCCCCCTACAAATTAATAATATTATAATCTTTAAAGTTTTTGGTTCAATTTTTAATATAAATTCATCAACATGATTTGTGCATCTGCCTTATTCTAATATTTAGTATAAAATGAAAAAAGCAAAAATAATTACTTGGAAATAATCCTTTAATAGCTTCTGGTTGGTCACCACTTGGTGTATTATCACCTCAAATACTGTCAGTATTTTAACACTATTCTTCTATAAAAACAAGGAAGTCATATTTGCTCCCTTTCATATTTACTTTTGATATATTTGATTTTTCAATTTTAATTTTTCCCATTCTGTCTTTCATAGATTTTAGTCTTTGCTTTAGTATTAACGTTGTCTTGATTAAATTCCATATCTTTTGAAATTATTTCTTTAGGAAATTGATTTCTTATTTGAATTCTCTTTTCTAAATCAGCATCATATATTAAATCTTCAGCTTTATCAATAAACTCTATACCATCTAAATGATCAATTTCATGGCAGAAAACTATAGCCTCAAAATCCTCTGCACATCTATGTAGATGATTACCATTTATATCTTGATAATCAAGTTCAATATAGTATGGTCTAGCAACTTTACCTATCATATCACCTGTGCTCATACATGCTTCATAATAATATTGTAGACCCTTCATAAGTGTGATTTTAGGATTAAAATATGGCATAACCTCATAATCATCATGAAATTGGTCTAATTCTTCTTTATTTTTAACCTTTTTTTCTACAGCACTTATCATTAAAATAAGTCTTTTATTTATTCCAAATTGAGGTGCTGCTGCAGCGAATGCATAGTGACCTAGACTTGCTTCCATTATTTGATTAATTAAATCTTGATAAAATTTTTTATTTTCAAAATCAACTACTTCTTCACAAGATAATTTTAACTTCGGATCATCATTTTTAATTAATTCTAGTTTCATATATATCCTCCTATACAATATCATATAAATTATATCTGTATTATATAATGTTCAATTAATAATTTCTAGTTATTTTTGCTTTATCTAATATAAATTTCTATCATAAGTTTATTAAATAAATCAAAATACCCTCTAATAAGAATCCTAACACTTATCTGAGAGTAAAACAAGAAGTCTATATTAATTTCACTTTACAACAATTACTTTTTTAACACTTTTTTAATACTTGAAAATTCATTAGGATATTCCATTATACGTCGATTATACTTATCAAGTATAATAGGTGGTATAAATTCTACATTCCATCCATTTTTTATATATTCTTCGAATTCGGTTTCATAATTTACACAACTGGTTGTGATAGTCTTTTCTCGCATAGATTCTATTTTATGAAATCCACAACATCTAACTAATACATCTCTAATATCATCTTTAGTCCAAGCAACTAACTTATCAATTTCATTTTGAGGTTTTTCTGTAAAGATACATAAGTCTTCAAAAAATCTATAAAAGCAAGCTTGTGCATTTACTATTCCAAGAATTAAATCAACAATATGTTTTTCTCTAGCTATTGGTACACCATTAATTTCTTCTAGATAAACAGGCTGACTGATATAATTTAAAAATCTTTTAAATTGTCCTGCTGTTATATAGCCTTTTTCTTTTATTTGTCTTGATAACTCTAAATATCCATTAGATGTTCCATTATTTTCATATAGATTTCCTTCCTTTACAAAGTTTTTTATCCTATTAAAATTAAAAGTTACATCTCTACCTGCATGTCCATACCCATCTTTCTGTTTACCGCAATTATATAAATAACCGTTAGGTGTTATATACCATGCATCAGGTTGATATATATTATCTTCTTTATTTGAATCATATATTATTGTATTTATATTTTTTAACTCTCTAATAGCTACTTTGATTCTTTCATTAACTGATGTAAAATAATCTTTATTTTTAGGAAATATATCTTCATATAAATATGATAATTTTTCAATTAAATATAAATAGTTTTCTAGATCTATGGATGTAAAATTTATTTTTCTGTAATTTTCTAATACATAACTAAAATCTTCATTTATATCCTCAAACTCTCTATAAATAAAACATTTCTCTTCCCAATCAAGTGTACTATTAGAAAAAAATTTATCAATATCATTGTTTTTATAAATATCTATTAAAAATTCACTATTTTCAAATAAATCATGATACTTTTCAATGAAATGAAGTGATACTTTATAATCAAACACTCTACTTTTTCCTTCAGTTTGAATATCAACTAATGGTAAATAATAGTCAGATCTATTTTCTAATTCTTTATAGTATTTAATCATATAACATACCCCCTTTCAAAGTATAATTCTAGTATCATATTTTTTAGTTTATATTTCTACATTTAAGTTTTAATGAATTGTATTTTATTCTAACATCTATCATTTAAAAAATGTAATATAAAAAGAGAAAATATTTAATGAAGTTTTTATTAAATATTAGAATATTTTTTATGTAGGAGTAATACTACTTTTTAATAACTTAATCGTATAAACCTACATAATATATAAAAGAAAGGAGAATTCATATGAATAGTCATAACTTTGATGATAACTGTGTATTGTCTTTCCACTTTCACAAATTAATTCTGAGCGACTTTGTAAAATAAAATAATTATTAGTCTTTCTTTTTAACAGAAAACGTAAAAGTAGAGTTTGATGAGGGGGTTACATCATCTAGGTTAACTGTTAATGTATGTGTTGCCTCATTATAATTATATTGATCTTGGGTAGCAATAACACCATTTATTTCTACACTTCCATCGATAAAATCAACTAAAGTTGTATCAATAACATCAGTAACTATAGGTTTTACATAGATTTTATCTGTTTGATTATCAATAGTAATTGTATATTCTAAATTTCCACCACCCCAATTAGTCTTATCTGCTTCCTTATGAAGGCTCAATCCTTCAATAATATTAACTACGGAAGTATTTGAAGTAAGAGTTGTTGGAATGTTATTATAATTACCAACTGCTGTTACTATATTATTTAATTCGTTCATAGTCACCTTCCTACAATAATTCTATGAGTTTAATATACAAATATTAATTTGAAAGAAAAAAAGTTATCATTTCTAATAAATGGTAACTTTTTTAAATAGGCTATTTTTTAACTAAATATGTCTTTTTAGAAATTTCCATTAATGGTTTATCATTATAAGAATCAGTATAAAATTCTTCAACTACAGCATTAGGATATCTTTCTTTAAAGGCTTTAACTTTATTTTCTCTAAAACATAAAAATTCTAGCTTTCCAGTTTCTATACACATTTCACTACAAATAATATTTTTCGTATTTAATTTGTCTTTTATGCCATCAATAAGTATACTTGGAGATGCAGTTATAATAACATCGTCTTCTCTTAATTGTTCTAAATAATCTAACTTTAAGTTTTTAGCATGTGTTTTCCAAAATTTTTCAATTAAACTTTCCGCATTATCTTTATTATCTATAATTACTTTCGACATTCTACTAGCAAGCTCACATAACTTATCAATTGATAAAAATCCTAATTCATACATAAGTGTTGTATATACAACTATAGGTGCATATTTAACTAGTGATTTCTTTTCTTTAACACAAAAAAGAAAAAAGTCAAAAACACTTTCTCCATCATAAATTGTATTATCAAAATCAAAAACGCGCATATTACCACCATAACTTTTCATTTACTATATCAGATATATAGAAATAAATCAAATATATTCTTTTAAATGATTTATTGTTTTTTCTTGGAATTTCAAGAATTTTTTAGCAATACTTTTTTCATCCTTATCTAATTCTTTATCATACTCTTTTAATTTTTTCTCTATTTCCAAACTTCCCATTGAAACACCCTGAATCAACATATTTGCAATAGATGAATCACTATTATCTTCTTTTACTTCTTTATTTATTCCCATAGATGAGCCCATTTTAGCCATAAGAGATGGATCTGATGGTTCTTTATTATTTTCTTTTAATAAGACTTTTGCCTCTTCTTCAAATTGTTGATATTCTTTTAAAATTTCTTCAGCATAAGCCTTTATCTTATTATCTTTATCTTTTAATTTATCAAGTAGTTTTTCTATAGTATATGCAGCCATGGCTGAATCATGATGAACTTGTTCTAATAGTTCTAATTTTTCTTCCATAATATATCCTCCTAATAATATTATTGACTAAAAATTTATTTTTCATACAAAAAGATAATTCAAAAGAATTACCTTTTATCTATTAGACCAACTTGATGGTAATGTTACAATGCTACTTGGTGAAATAATATTTCTTTGATAACCAGCCCAAGTACAACCACCACCACTTCTCCAGTGACACCTTGATATTTCTAGATGTAAGTGAATAGATCTTCCACCAGGATCACTACCAGAAGTACATCCGGTATCTCCCATTTGTCCTATTGGTGTATTTACAGATACAAATCCACTTGATGGAGCACTAACTGATGACATATGAGCATAAGTTGCATATACAGTTCCTACTCCTGATATATTATGTTTAATGACAACAATATTAGCATTACCATTACACTGAAAACTACAAGTTTTACTATTGCAATTATCATGTCCTACATAGAAAATTGTTCCATCAGCTATAGGATAAATAGTTTCATTTCTCTTATTACTACTACCAATATCTTGACCAATATGACCAGGATATCCTCCTACTCCAGCATTTCTTCTTCCTGTTGTTGTAGGTCTTTTAACATTTCCTGTACTAGGAAGTGACCCTGAGGATGAACTTGTTACTCTGTTAATACATCTTTGAACATCTTCGTTTGAACCACAACCTATTTTCTTAAGATAAGAAACATTTTCCTTGGCAGATTTAATTTGCTCTTCAACGGTTGGCATTGTTTCTTTTATTGCTGCTGTGTCTGCATTAATTCTTTCTTTTTCTGATTGAAGAGAAGATTTTAACTTATCTAATTCTGCTTGTTTATTTTTTAATTGTTGCTTCTTTTCATTGTTGTCTTTAATTAGTTGATTTAATTCATTAACAACTTTTTGATTATACTCAGTTAATTGTTCAACAACTGATATTCTATAAATCATATCTGTAACACTTTCTGCTTCAAATATGTATTCTAAATATGTATTACCACTTCGCATTATTTGGAAATACTTCATAATCTTTTTACTTTGTTCTTTTTTATTCTCTATTTCTTTATTGCTTTTATCTATTTCATCTTCTAATCTTTTAATTTCATTTTCAGCTTCTGTTATTTGAGATTCGATATTTGCAATTTTCTTTTTTATTTCTGCTACCTCAGCATCATTCTTAGCTACTTTATCTTGTTTAGCTTGTAGTTCTGCTGTATATTTGGCAACTTCATTTTCAAAATCCTTTAGTGTTTGGGCAGAAGCATTATATGGTAGTGCTACTAAAGAAATTACTAAAGTCAAAAGAAGGTATTTTTTAAAATTTTTCTTCATCATATTTTTAGATATTTCCTTACAGCACTTGCACTACCTACCATACCAACTATAATACCTATTATTACAACAAGGCCTGATGCTTGATAAATAAATGGTTCTGGTTCTATTAATCTAATTAATTTACTAAATAAATAACCATCGAAATGTTTATAGAAAGCTAAGTAACCAAATGTAGTTAGAATTACTGGTATTATAGAACCAATTAATCCTAAAAACATACCTTCTACAATGAACGGAGTTTTTATAGAAAAGTTACTAGCTCCAACTAATCTCATAATTGATATTTCTCTTTTTCTTGAGAATATTGTTAACTTAATTGTATTAATAATTAAGAATACTGTAACTACAACCAAAGCAATAACTACACCGTAAGCAACTTTTTCAATTGAAGAAAAGGCATTTACTAATTTATCAACCATACCTTCTCCATATCTTACTAAAGATACTTGTTCCATATTTTTTAACTTTTTCGCTGTATGAGAAATTTCAGTAGCGTCTTTTACTTTGATTTTAAAGGTATCTTTTAAGGGGTTATCTTCCTTGCTCCATTCAGACATAACAGAATTAAAAGCATCTGATTCCTTAGACATTTCTTCTTTGATTGATTCTCTTCCTTGAAATTCAACTGACTCAACATTCGCCATATTTTTTATTTCTGTAGTTAGACTTTCTATATCCTTTTCTTCTACATCTGATTTAAGAAACGCTACTATTGTTAAATCTTTTTCTATTTCTTTAGTAAAATTTTCAACATTGAAAGATGCTATTATTGCGACTACAACAATAATCAAAGTTATGGTAATACAGGAAATAG
>OMUM01000158.1 GCA_900314225.1 uncultured bacterium
GCAATTTATATCTATGGCAAGTCTTTTGTCATGGCGGAAGGAGAGATAATATGAAAAAAGGAATTCATCCAGAAGTAAAAGATTGCACTGTAACATGTGCATGCGGAAATACATTTACTTGTAAATCAACAAAATCTGAAATTAATGTTGAAGTTTGCTCAAATTGCCACCCATTCTTTACAGGAAAGCAAAATAGAGCATCACGTGCTGGTCGTGTAGAAAAATTCAATAAGAAATATGGATTAGATACTAAAGAAGCTGCATAAACTTCTTTTTTTATGTTAAAATATCTTTGGAGATGATCATATGAAAATAGGAATTGCTAGTGACCACCGTGGTTATAAGTTAAAAGAGCAATTAAAAGAAAAATTAAATAGTAAATATGAAATAATTGATTATGGTACAAATAGTGAAGAATCTACTGATTATCCTGATTATGCCTTCAAACTAGGAGAAAATGTCCGTGACAAAAATGTTGACTTTGGAGTAGCTATCTGTGGATCAGGTATTGGTATTAGTATTGCTTGCAACAAAGTGAAAGGAATTAGATGTGCCAAAGTAGTTAATAGTGCTGAAGCAAAAGTAACAAGAATTGATAATGATGCCAACATAGTAGCCTTTGGCGAAAAAACTCCACTAGAAGAAGCTATAAAAATAGTCGAAACATTTGTTGAAACACCATTTTCTAATTTAGAAAAGCATTTAAGAAGAATTAATAAAATAACTAAATATGAGGAAGAAAATAAATGAGTGGAAAATTTTATTTATATGTAGCAGTTACATTTATCGTAATATGGGCCATGGACTCCTTAAACATAAATGGTATATTTAAAAAAAATAGAGTATATCAAGCTCGAGTATTTTATTTTCTACTAGCCCTTGCTCTTATCTATTTAGTAACTAATTTTATCTTTGATATTTTTTCAACTGTAAATATTTCTTAAGAAGATGTATAAATCTTCTTTTTTTTGTTCAAACTTATACTGAGGTGAAAAAATGAAAAGAAAATTTAGAGTTAAAACAGTACCACTTTTAATAACTATCCTTGCCTTAGTACCTTTATTAACAATATTCTTAATTAAAAGAACATCTCTAACAAATAAGCAACCAGAAGAAGACCTAGTAACAGAAGAAACAATATCTGATTCCCTACCTGTTATTAATACAACTAATAAAATGATAAATCCTTATACTGATAAAAATGTCAAAATAGGAAAAACATATTATGATTATAAAGGAGAAGAAAAAAATCAAGAAAATTCAATAACAGTGCATGATAATACTTATATGCAAAATACAGGAATAGATTTTATATCTGATCAGATATTTGATGTAGTAAGTGTACAAGATGGAACAGTAATTAATGTTAAAGAAGATAATTTACTAGGAAAAGTTGTAGAAATAAAACATGAAAGTGGACTTATCTCAAGTTATCAAAGTTTAAGTGAAATCTCAGTAAAAAAAGGAGAAACTATTACTCAAGGACAAATAATTGGTAAAAGTGGTACTAATGAATTAGACAAAGAAAGTGGTAATCATTTACACTTTGAAATTTATAAAGATGGAACAAGTGTAAACCCAGAAAATTATCTAAATAAAGAAATTAATAATTAGAAGAAAAATATTTCTTCTTTTTTCATAATTTTTATAATATAATAAGTAATAAATTTATAAAAATATGATAAAATATGAAAGAAAGGAATGAAAACATGTTAGCAAAAGATATAGGTATAGATTTAGGTACAGCAAATGTTTTAATATATATCAAAGGTCAGGGAATAGTTTTAAATGAACCAAGTATTGTAGTTGTCGACACAGAAACTAATAAAGTAATAGCTGTTGGAAAAGAAGCAAGTGAAATGTTAGGTAGAACTCCAGAAAAAGTTCAAGCTATTAAGCCTATGAAAGATGGCGTAATTGCCGACTTTGAATTAACTGAAATTATGTTAAATTATTTTATTAATAAAGTTAAAGGAAGGTCATTTTTTTCTAGACCAAGAATTTTAATCTGTTGTCCTACAAATATAACTCCAGTAGAAAAAAATGCCATAAAAGAAGCAGCTGAGAGAACAGGAGCTAGAAAAGTTTATATTGAAGAAGAACCAAAAGTTGCTGCTATTGGAGCAGGAATGGATATTTCCAAGCCAACTGCCAATATGGTATTAGATATTGGAGGAGGAACAACTGATATAGCAATTCTATCTATGAATGGAATAGTTTCATCTGCTTCAATTAAAATTGCCGGTAATATTTTTGATGAAGATATAGTAAAATATATAAGAAGTAAATATAAACTATTAATTGGAGAAAAAACTGCTGAAGAAATAAAAATAAACTTTGCCAATGTATTTAAACCATCTAAAAAAGAAAAATTAACTGTAAAAGGAAGAAATTTATTAACCGGATTACCAGATTCTATAGAATTATCTCAGGACGAGACCAAAGAAGCTTTAGATGATAGTCTAACTAGAATAATAAAAACTATCAAAGGTGTCTTAGAACAAACTCCACCAGAATTATCCGCAGATATTGTGGAAAAAGGTGTTGTCCTAACAGGTGGAGGGGCTTTACTTAAAGGCCTAGAAGATTTATTAGAAGAAGAATTAACAATACCAGTTTTAATTGCAGAAACACCTCTAACATGTGTTGCTGAAGGAACAGGAGTATTATTAGATAATATTAAATTACTAGAAGAAGACCAGGAATAGGTCTTTTTTTAATTTCTTCTTTAAAGTAAATATGAATACATGTTATAATTTTGCTAGGAAGTGAAATTTATGCGTATTCAATTGTTATCCGCTTTTAAAATAGTTTTAACAACATTTATTGCTTCAACGCTAATTATGTTTTTAATGCGAAAAGTAGCAGTTCATGTGGGAGCACTCGATAAGCCCCGTGCTGAAGAAGGACACAGACACATTCATAAGATGGTAACCCCAAAACTTGGAGGAGTTGGAATATTTTTAGGCTTTTTATTAGGCTACATGTTATTTGGTGAACAAAGTGTTAGAATGAATTCTATTTTGATAGGTAGCTTTATTATAATATTAACTTCAATTGTTGATGATATTAATTCAATTAAAGCTTCTCAAAAACTGATTGGTCATTTAGTTGCTGCATCAATTATTGTTTTCTATGGACAAATTCTTCTAGACAATATTACTGTATTTGGCTATTCTTTCAATTTTGGTATTTTATCTTACCCAATAACTATTCTTTTTATTGTTGCCTGTACTAATATTATTAATTTAATAGATGGACTTGATGGTTTAAGTGGAGGAATTTGTTCAATATTTTATATAACTATTGCTATTATTGGATTCTTTCAAGGTAGATTTGGAAGTTTAGTAATGGTTATTACTCTAATTATGTTAGGTTCAACATTAGGCTTTTTAGTCCATAACTTTAGACCATTTCATCAAGCAAAAATATTTGCTGGTGATGGAGCAACTTTTATGGGCTTCATAATAGCAGTCATAACATTATTAGAATTTAAAGGACCAGCTCTTATCTCATTCTTTGTACCAGTATCAATTCTAAGTATTCCAATACTCGATACTTTATTTGCTATTATCAGAAGACTATTAAAAGGAGAACCACCATTCAAAGCAGATAGACAACATCTTCATCATCAATTATTAGGAATGAATTTCTCACCAACCACAACAGTTCTAATAATTTATAGTATAAATATACTTTTCGCTGTTGCTTCAATTCTTTACACATTAAAATTACAGGAACCAATGATTTCAAGAACAATCTATATAATATTATTTATAATAGTTTTATGGTTTGTCTTTCATACCACAATTATTACAGATAAGAGACCAAAAATTATAAAAAAACTGTCAAGTAAAATAAAAAAGAAAAAAAAGTCTAATTAATAGACTTTTTTCTATGATACCATTTAAAATGAGCGTGATAAAAATGATAAATTTTATAATTGAAGATCTTAGTTTAAAAGAAATTATTGATAAAATAATGATGAATTATAATTATAGATATAATATAAAAGAATATCCCATAGAAACAAATACTACTAATAGTATATATCTTATTAACTATAATCCAAATGAAATATTAAGTCTAAGCAAAATAAGACATATAAGATATGATTTAAAAGATTGGTCATCTATAATTATATTATTTACTAAAAATAAAAAAATAAAAAATGATCTATATGATAAAAAATATTTAATATTAGATATTATTAACTCAAATATTGAATTAAATTTAAAAGAAGATATAAATTTAATTTTAAATAATATATTTTCTTCTAATAAATATTTAAATTATAGTTATAAAAATATATATTATAATATTCCATTACAAGATATATACTATATTGAAAATGATTCTGCTAATAAAAGATGTTTAATTAAAACTTTTGAAGATACATTTTATATGCCAGAGTCAATTTCTAAGATATTGAATCAATTAGATAAAAACTTTATAAAATGTAGTAGAAGTTATATTATTAATTTAAAAAAAGTGAGATACTTCAGCATTAAAAATAATATAATCTATTTTAATAAAGAAATTAAAGTATATGAAGTTTCCAGAAATAAGAAAAAAGAGCTAATTAATTTCTTAAGAAATATAGATTGATGAATATTGTCGAATTATAGAGAAAAATAATAAAAAAGTATTCTAAAAAAGACATATTCTAGAAAAACCATATTTTTAATTAAATACTTGCTACAATGATTATACCAAGTAAAAAGTAGTTGGTAGAATGTGAGGTGTAGAAAGTAAATGACAGGACGCGTGAAATGGTTTAATAATGATAAAGGCTATGGTTTTATTGGATTCAAAGAAAATGAAGACATATTTGTACATTATTCAGCAATTGAATTAGATGGATATAAAACATTAAAAGAAGGTCAACTTGTTGAATTTAAACTTATTGAAACAAGTAAAGGATATCAAGCAATTAATGTAAAGTTACTAAGAGAAGCTGCTATATAAAAATAGTAGTTTTTTTTATTATATAATGGTATAATATAGATACAAAGGAGGAGATATTATGGAAATTGTAATTCATGGAGATAAAGTAAAAGTTACTA
>OMUM01000163.1 GCA_900314225.1 uncultured bacterium
ATATTGGCACTAGTTGTCGCTAAAGGATAATTTATACTTTCTAGTATTTTTAATGATACCATCATTATCTAATATATTTACTACTCTTTTTAATTCTTCTTCATTTATATTTTTTCCTTATTACTATTAAATTATATGTTAAATTTTAAAAAATATTATTTTTTGATTAAGCTAACTCCAGTCATTTCTTTAGGTATTGGTAGACCAAGTAGTTCTAGTATTGTTGGAGCAACATCGGCTAATTTTCCGTCATTTAATGATATTCCTTCTTTAGTTACAATACAAGGTACTGGATTTGTTGTATGCGATGTTACTGGTTTATGATCTTTATCCCACATCATATCACAGTTTCCATGATCTGCTATTATCATTAATATTCCGCCTAATTCAACAACAACTTTTTGGTAGAATTTAGCGAGACATTTATCCATATCTTCAACAGCTTCAACTGCTGCTTCATATACTCCGGTATGCCCTACCATATCTCCGTTTGCCAGATTCATAATAGTCACATCATAATTTCCGACTTCCTTCAAGAAACTATCACAGACTTTATAAACACTCATCTCTGGTTGTAAATCATAAGTTGCAACTTTAGGAGATGGAATAAGAATTTTTTTCATATCATCATATTCTACTTCTTTTCCACCATCAAAGAAGAAAGTAACATGAGGGTATTTTTCAGTCTCGGCAATTCTTAATTGACTAAGTCCATTATTATGTAAATATTCTCCTAAAATATTTTTTAAATCTAAATCATTAAATGCATGTGGTGATTTTACTGTTTCAGTTACTGGAAACATAGTTAAAGTTTTTAAATTATTAAAGTGTTTTACGATTAAACCTTTTTCATTGGCTTCTTTTTCATATGCTGTTGGGTTAGATAGAAGAGTAAATAATTCTCTTAATCTATCTTTTCTAAAATTAAAAGTAATTACTCCATCGTTATCAGATAATTCTTTATGATCTTTTAATAGTGCTGGTATGATAAATTCATCAGTCTTACCATTATTATAACTATCTTCTATTAGTTCTTTATAATTATTATAAATTTTACCTTTACCATAGCATATTGCATCATAGGCTAGTTTTAAACGATCAAAGTTATTATCTCGGTCCATTCCATAATATCTACCACCAATTGTAGAAATATGGCCACCTACTTCTTCTATTTTTTTATTTAAAATATCTAAATATTTTAAAGCACTTTTTTCATATGTATCACGGCCATCGGTAAAAACATCAATATAAATTTTCTTTAAATTATTTTTGTGAGCAATATCTAATATGGCAAGTAAATGTTTAATATGAGAGTGTATTCCTCCATCACTTAGTAGGCCCATAATATGAAGATTAGAATTATTATTCTTTACATGATTAATTACTTCTAATATTTTTTCATTTTCATATATTTCTCTACTTTCAATTGACTTAGTAATAGCTTGCAATGGTTGAAGAGCTATTCTTCCTGAGCCAATGTTCATATGACCTACTTCACTAGTTCCCATTTGTCCTTCTGGTAGTCCAACATAAGGTCCACTTGCTTGAAGAATACTATGAGGATATTTTTTAACTAACATATCAAATGTTGGCTTTTTGGCATTTTTAAATGCATTGCCATCACTATCTTCTCTTAGACCACAACCATCTAAAATACATAATACAACTGGTTTATTCATTAATATCATCCTTCCCTATACTTTTTATTATAACACTATAAATAGGAATAAAAAAAGACTGATTTTCAGTCTTATTTTTTAGCAAACATTTTTCTCACAAGTTGTACTTTCTTCTTTTAAACATTTAAATAAACAATCAAATTGATTTTTATTCGATTTTTCACCATTATTAGAAAAATTAGTTGCTTTTTCATAAATTTCTTTTTTGGAAATAACTAAAATACTTGGAGTTTTTCTAATATCTTCTATTTTATTATCTCCTTTATTTAGAGCTTCTTTTAATTCATCTAATGAGGAATCATATTTTTTTGTATCAATATAATATAGATACTTTACATTATTATCTTTAGCAGATGATAATAATAAATTAATTATTTTACGTGATTCATTATCTTTAGCACTGCCTAGATATAGAACAAATAAATCATTATTATTAATTTTTGCAATAACTTTTTTAGGAGTTGTATAAACTATTGGATTGTCTTTAGTTATTTTTACTTTTAAATAATTTAGTTCTCCATCACTTTTATTATTAAGACTTTCATATTCTTTTTTAAATTTTTCTGCATCTGTTAAGTTTTCTTCTTTTTTAGATGTACAACCAGTTATAAAAAAAGAGAATATTATAATTACAAGAAATATTTTAGTTATTTTTTTCATACTACCTCCGTTATAGATACCATAATTTTTTATCATTTTTTCTTACTTCTTTTATTATACCCCCACCAAGGCATTCTTCTCCATTATAGAATACACAGGCTTGTCCTGGGGTTACGGCTTTTACCCCTTGTGGATATTTTACTAGAACTTCGTTATTTTCTAACCACTCTAATTCTACAGGAATATCTTGTTGACGATATCTAAATTTTGCGGTTACTTTAGTTAATTTTTCATCACCTAAATAATTTATTTCATTAACAAGACATGAGGTGCTTATCAAATAGTCATTATCTTCTCCTAGGCAAATGTATAATATGTTTTTTTCTAAATCTTTTCCAACAACAAACATCTTGTCTTTAGTACCGCCAACATTTAATCCTTTTCTTTGACCAATAGTATAATTCATTAGACCAATATGTTTTCCTACTACTTCATTTGTTTCAATATTTACAATATTTCCTGGTTGATTAGGTAGATAATTTTTTAAAAAATTCTTAAAATTTCGCTCACCGATGAAACAAATACCTGTTGAATCTTTCTTTTTAGCAGTTATTAAATCATATTCTTCAGCTATTTTTCTAACATCTTTTTTTATCATATCGCCTACTGGAAATAAAACATTTTCTAGTTGTTTTTTTGATACTTGTGACAAGAAGTATGTTTGATCTTTATTAGAATCTACTCCTCTTAGTAAATGGCCATCTTTTAGTCTAGCATAATGGCCTGTTGCGATATAGTCGGCACCTAACTTTCTGGCTTCACGCTCAAACATATCAAATTTAATATATTTATTACACATAATATCAGGATTTGGAGTTCTTCCCTTTTTTAACTCATCCAAAAAATAAGTAAAAACATAGTCCCAATATTCTTTAACAAAGTCTTTTCTATAAAGTGGTATACCTAACTTTTCACATACTTTTTTAGCATCTTCATAATCCGCTTCCTGTGGACATTGACCATTATTTACAGTTGGTCCATCTAATTCACCATCAGCAAGAGAATCCCAATTACGCATAAATAATCCTACTACTTCATAACCTTGTTTTTGAAGAATGATTGCCGCAACACTGGAGTCTACTCCTCCACTCATTCCAATTACTACTTTTTTTGGCATTTTATCACCTGTTTCTTTAGTTATCTAAATCTCGTATAGTATAACACTAATTTTAATATTTTTAAATACTCTATTATTTTATTATCTTAAATATTTGGAAAAGTTATTTAAAAACCTTCGTATAATTTTTCTATAATTGTTAAAAATAATTATAGGAGGATGTTATGGAAAAAGATATTGATATTTTAGATGAATTAAATAAAGGTTGTTCTATGGGGTGCGAAGCAATTGACATGATTATGAAGAAAGTTGATAATATTGAATTCAATGAATTATTAGATGATCAAAAGAATGGATATATTGAACTTTCTAATAAAATAGATGAATTATATAGAACAAAATCAAATAAAGATGTACATGAAGCTGGTACTATGACAAAATTAATGACTTGGTATGGAATACAAAAAGATACTATTTTGGATAATAGTACTTCTAAAATTGCCGATATTTTAATTAATGGTACTAATATGGGTATAATTGAAGGTAGAAAGTTACTTAATAATAAAGCTATGGATAAGAAGACTAAAAAATTAGTTACTGAATATATTAAGATGCAAGAAAGATATATTGAGAAATTAAAGAAATATTTATAATTAATTATATTTATATAATAATTCCAGAAAAGTTATTTTACTTTTACTGGTTTTTTTTTATTTCTTGCTACTTTTTACGACCATTTCATCTAATTTATCAATAATATTAGATAATGGGACATATTCTTCTTCCCCATTTTTTATGTCTGTTTCTATTTCAATACTATATTTTGTACATAAATTATAAATATATTTTATTTGTTCTAATTGAAATTCATTTAATTCTTTTGGAATAAACATTGGAAAAGTCTTACTATAAGATAGACACATATTTACAGTTGAATATTTTTCTTTGGCTTCTAATTCCCAAAATAAATATTTTCCATCAATATAATCATCTGTAAATTTAGTAAAATTTGAATCTAATTTTTTGTATATCTCATTAGCAGCAGTTATATGATAATCAAGTGATGGCCTAAATATTATTTTATCTTTTGTAATAACTACAGCAACTGCTCTATCATATATATTTTTTGATTTATTTTTCATTCTAATTAAATATTCTTCTAAATCAAAGTTTTCACTTAATAAATCTATTCTTTTTTTTATTTTATCATCATTCATAATATTCACCTCTTTAATTATAGCAAACAATTATTATATTTTGTATTAAGTTAATATGTTATAATACTAATTTAAGAGGAGAACTTATGTATAATGTTGAAAAAAATTTAACTAGACTTGATTATGGTCAACCTACTTTCTTTCTAGATCCAAAAGAGTTAAATTTAGTTAAAGTTAAATTAAAGAAAAATGAATATAAAGTATATTATCCATATCCAGATAGTGAAAAGAATATTATTTATAATGATAAATTACCAGAAGTTACTTTATATGAAATTAAAACAAAAGAAATTCTTAGACATCAAGATATACTTGGTAGTATTTATTCTCTAAATATTGATAGTAGTTTATTCGGAGATGTGGTAATTATTAATAATAGATATTATGTTTATGTACTTAAATCTTTAAGAAATTATTTTGAAAGTAATTTTTTAATGGTTAAAAATACACATATTGAGTTATTAGAATTAGATATTAATTGTTTAAGTAATTATCATAGAAGTTATGAAGAGTTAGAATTTATTGTATCTAGCAATAGAATAGATACTATTATATCGGCAATTTGTCATACGGGAAGAAGTAATATTGATGATATGATTAAGAAAAAAGAAATTATTTTGAATTATGATTTATTAAAAGAAGTTTC
>OMUM01000165.1 GCA_900314225.1 uncultured bacterium
ATAAAAATATCAGGTATTTCTGATATTTTTATATTCTATTAATACTTATAATATCTCCTATATTAATTATTTCATTATCTAAAGTAGTAATAGTACTATTATTCCTTGTAACTAAATAAGTATTATAATTCTTATTCTTAGTCTTTATTAAGACATTTATATTATATGGATAACCTACACTATTAAATATAGAATCTAGTGTAGAATTAATATTTTTATCTATTATATTATTTATATTTATATTAGTATTATTAATATTATTATCACTCTCTTTTAAACAACAATAATTCTTATTATTATTAATTTTTTTGTTAATAGAATTTTTATAAATACTTGGTAATTTCTTCATGAGACACCTCTTCTATATATTTTATGAATTTTATTAATAAAAATACTTAGTTTTTGATATAATATTAGAGAAGGAGGTAATAGTATTAAAGCAAAAATTAATTATAAGATATTAGTACCAATTATTCTTTTATCTATAATTAGTATTTTTACAATATATAGTGCATTAACTTATACTTCCAAAAGTCTTGGTAATTTAGCCTTAAAACAGGCTCTATGGTATGGTGTTGGTTGGATACTTGTATATATTTTAATGAAGTTAAAGAATGAATACTTATATCAACATACATGGATCTTATATATATTTGGTAATTTATTATTATTAGGATTATTACTATTTGCTAAGCCAATAAATAATAGTAAATGTTGGTTTACAATACCTGGTATTGGTAGTATTCAACCTAGTGAATTTATGAAGATATTTTTAATGCTTTCACTAGCAACTATGATTCATAATTTTAGAAGTGATTATGATGATCCAACAATTAAAGAAGAATTCATCTTTATTTTAAAAACATTTATAATTGTACTTATCCCATCTGTTCTTACCTTCCTACAACCAGATACAGGATGTGTTCTAATGTACTTAGTAATATATTTATCTATGATGTTTACAAGTGGTATTAGATTAAGATGGTTTTTAATTGGATTTTTAATTATTTTTATATTACTTGGTAGTTTTAGTCTTTTATACTTTTTTAAAGAAAATTTATTCATAAAAATATTTGGTAGTTCAATATATTATCGACTAGAAAGAGTTTTTAATTGGCAGGATGGTTCAGGACTACAATTAGAAAATGCACTTGCTGCCATTGGCTCAGCTGGATTATTTGGACATGGTTATAATAAAACTCCTATATATTTTCCAGAATCATCAACAGACTTTATATTTGCTGTTTATGCATCTAACTTTGGATTATTTGGAGTTATTATTCTACTTGGAATAATACTATATTTAGATATTAATATAATATTACTCACTAAACGAAAAATACAAGATACAGATAAATTTATAATAGCAGGAATTCTTGGTATGTTAATATTTCAACAGATACAAAACATAGGTATGACAGTAGGTTTACTTCCAATAACAGGAATAACACTACCTTTTGTATCCTATGGTGGATCTAGTCTACTTTCGTATATGTTAATCGTTGGAGTACTTTTAAATATTTCAGTAAAGAAAAATAGGACTTATAAGTTTAAATAGTCCTATTTTTTAATTATTAAGTAAATTTTCATAAACTTCTTTTAACTCTTTACCAATTTCTTTTATATCACGAGATCTTGCTACTTCATAGGCTTTTTCAGTTAAATCAGGTAATTCATTATTAATTATTTTTTTTATTTTAATTTCAAATTCATCTAAATTTTTTGCTTTATAAACATTTACTCCATCTTCCAACCATTCATCAAAAACTGGAATATCCCTAATTAAAGCTTTTGTTTTACAAGCACATGCTTCAATTATTGGAATACCCTCTGTTTCCTCCAACGTTGGAAATAAAAATAAATCACACCCATTCATTGCTTCAACAATATATTTTTGATCAACATAACCAGCAAACAACAAATTATCTAATTTAGTATTAACTGCTTCCCTTACATTCTTAGTTGCAGCACTAAGAGGACTATAACCAAACCAAATAAACTTATATTCTGGTAATCTTCTAGCAAGCTCAACAAAATCAACTATACCCTTTCTTTCAATATATAAACCAATTCCTATTATTACTTTTTCAGTTTCTTTCAAATTATATTTTTCTCTAAAACTTTTTCGCAAATGTTTATCAACCCTAAACTTATCTAATTCAATACCATTAGATATAGCATAAATTTTTTTCTTAATTCCATAACCTTCTAATAATTTCTTAGAATAAGGAGTTGGAGTTATTATTACATCTCCCAAATTATAACATTTAATAATCCACTTTTTAAAAGCAGGTGCTATTTGTTTGCTAAAAATAAAACCATTCTTAAAATCTTCTTCCGTAGAATGAGCATGATAAACTATTTTTTTCCCCTTTCTTTTTTCTAGTCTTGCTAAAGCATAGGAATTTGGCCCATAAAAATTTATATGTAAAATATCATAATCATCTTTTACATTAGTAGTATACTCTATTCCTACACTTTCTAAAGCTTTTTCTTGATGATACAAAGCTTTTCCTAATCCACTCTTACAAACAATTTTTTCACCTTCTGTATAAAGACAAACTTTCATCATTAATCACCCTTTAATACTATTCACAATTATATATTATTAAAAAAAAAAAAACAATATTACTTGTTTTGATAAGTTCCACATCCAGAACAAAATTGTCCATTTAAAAGAGCACCACAATTTTTACAAAATCTATTTTTGCTTTTTAAAATATTGCTATAGTCGGACATTTCATTAATTTTTTTAATTGAAATAATAAATAATATTACAATAAATATAATAAAACTCAACATAAATAGCTTATAACCAGACATCAAGCAAAAATCAAATATACCATGTAATAAAGATGGAACAATTATACTTAAAATCAAATTCTTGGTTTTTGAATTATTTTTACCTTTTATATGACAAACTTTTGCAATACATAAATAATATCCCATAAACAAAGCAAAACAAGCGTGTCCAGGGATAGAGAAGACTCCCCTAGTGAAAGCAAGAGTAAGTTTTTGATTTAATAGTACATATAAAATATTTTCAAAAAATGCAAAACCAAGAGATACAAAAATTGAATATACAATAATATCATATATTTCATCAAAATACTTGCTACGATAACCAAATAAATAAACCATTAACCATTTACATAATTCTTCAACCAATCCTACGCCAAAAAAAGCATATAACATTACATCAATAAAACTACTTCTACCAGTAGTATCCATAAAAGGAAGAAACAACTTTAATAAAAAAGAAATTAATAATACTAAAAAACAAGAGACTATTCCTAATAAAAATAATATAATTAATAATTTAAATGGTTCCTTATTATTATCTTTTTTATATACATAAGATAATAATAATATAACTGGTAAAATTGCAAAAAATAAAAGAATCAAATTATATATATCACCCATAAATACACCCTCTACCATATCTAAAGTATATCATAAATTATAAATAAAAAAAAGAAGTTACATACCTTCATCCGTCAATCAATCTTGATTGACCAGTAATATATTTAGATTCATCACTTGCTAAGAATAGTGTTAGATAAGCCATATCAATTGGTTTTCCAATATATCCCATTGCTACTTGGGCAGATAATTCTTTAATTTGTTCTTGTAATAATCCATTTAGTATTGCCGTATCAAAAATACCTGGACATACAGAATTAATTCTAATATTATCTTTTACATACCAAGCAGCAACATTAGTCGTCATCATACGAATTGCTCCTTTAGCAGAACAATAAGCAGTTGAGACTGGAGTAGCACGAAACGCTCCAATTGAACCAGTATTAACAATAGCTCTTCCACCAGATTCTAACATTAATTGTAGAGAATACTTCATAACAAGGAATGCTCCACGTACTAGTACATTATATAATGCATCCCTCTCTTCCATTGGATATTCATGAGATCTATAAGGAACCTTATTATTAATTCCTGCAGCTATTACATAAAACATCTAATCTACCATATTTTTCTTTAGCAATATCAACTTGTTTTTCTTTAGTTACATCACATATAACCGGCGTAATATTAGATT
>OMUM01000166.1 GCA_900314225.1 uncultured bacterium
GTGTAAATTATTGAATATTTTTAAGAAGGTTATATAAAAAAATCTAAATCGTTGTAAATTTAGATTTTTTAAATAATTTAGAAATTATAAAAATAAAGTAAATATATTTTTATAATTCTTCAACAAATGATTTTTCTAACTTTTTAAATATTAAATAATTAAGCACTAACAAAACTATACTTATTAAAAACCATATTATTAATAAAAATATATCAGGCATTTTATGGTAGTATAAAATTGAACGATAACTTTCTACTAATACAGCCATTGGATTTACTTTCATTGCCCATTGAAATTTTTGTGGTAGCATACTAGCTTGATATACTACTGGAGTAGCATAAAATCCTAATGTTAATGCAATACTTACAAAATGATCAATATCATGGGCAAAGACAGTCAATGATGATAATAAGAATGTAAGTGCAAGTGTCAAAATATATTGAATTAATACTAATAGTGGAAATAACAAAATGTGTATTGAAAATCCTACTCCACTAAAAATAATAAAAGCAAACATTATAATACAAGTTATAAAAAAGTTTATTAGTTGTGATGTTGTTATAGATATTGGTATAATTTCTCTTGGAAAATATACTTTTTTTAATATGTTACCATTAGCAACAACACATCCTGTTCCTTGTTGAATAGCAGAAGTAAAAAAATTCCATGGTATTAAGGCAACTATCATAAAAATAGTATAATTATCTGTTTTAACTCTTAAAATATATGGAAATACAAAAGCATAAACTGCTAACATTAGTAAAGGATTTAAAAATGTCCATAATACACCTAACCAAGATCCTTTATATTTTCCTCTTACTTCTTTTTTTATATTTGTTTTTAATAGTTCTCTATAATCATATATCTCTTTAAAAACTTTCATCTAATCACCCACAGACTTTTAGATATTCTTCTAGAACCCTGTTAACAGGGCCATCATCTCTTATTTTTCCTTCATATAACCATACAGCACGATCACAAAAAGCTTTTACTTGAGTCATACTATGTGTAACTATTACTATTGTTTTACCTTGGCTTTTTAATTCTTTTAACTTAGTAAAACATTTATCTTGGAAGTGTTGATCACCAACAGCTAAAATTTCATCAATTAGTAAAATATCAGCTTCAACATTTATTGCTACTGAAAAAGCAAGACGCATATACATTCCAGAAGAATATGTTCTTACTGGGTTATCTATAAATTCACCTAATTCAGAAAAAGAAATAATATCATCAATTTTTTTATCAATTTGTTCTTTTGTTAATCCAAAAATTGAAGCATTAAAATAAATATTTTCTCTTCCGGTAAAATCATCATGAAACCCAGCTCCTAACTCAATTAAAGAAGTTAATTTTCCATTAACGCTAATTCTACCTGTATTTGGATATATTATTCTATTCATTAACTTTAATAAAGTGGATTTACCACTGCCATTTGTTCCAATTAAAGCTACTGTTTCACCTTTTTTTATTTCTAAATTTATATCTTTTAATACATGTAAAATATGATTTTTATCTTTATTTTTTTTAGAGAAAAATAATAATTTTTCTTTTAGAGTATGTGCTTTATCATAATATAGTTTAAAATCTTTTGATACATGTGTAATTTTAATTGCTGTATCTTTTTCCACAATAATTCCTCTTTTCACTTTGTATAATATAATATATATTATATATTATATATTATATATTATTTATTTGTTTTTGTAAATTTTTGATATCAATCAATCAGAAAATAATAATTTTTTAATTGTTCACTAATGCTTATTACCAATTAATATCAAATCCCAATGATTTAATGTAATTTCTATACCATTCCCTATTCTTTTTAGCAATCTTTGTATTATATATCAATTTAAATATAAACTTTCTAATTAATTCAATAATTAAGCATGATATAAATATCAAAATAGCACATCCTAATATATTTACTAAAATCATTACTGAATAATTGTTTCCGTTAAAGCCAAGAAACTTATACAAAACATTTCTTATATTATTATTATCATGAATTAAATATATTCCTATTGTAGCTGTTGAAATATAATTTATAAATGTACTTTTTAAGTTTAAAGTTGAGAAAAATATAAAGAATGCTATTGTTTGAATAATAACTAATGGATTATTATACGCTATAAAACTATTAGAAAAAATTATCCCAACTTCTGCAATTATTGGGTGCATATTTAATAATTCTTTACTCGCAGATTGATTAATTATGTTTATAAATGCCATTAAGAAAAAAATAAACAATGAAATTAATTGCAAAGCTTTTTTTGATGTTTTTTTAAAGATATACCAATCTTCTATTGGATAATTTCTTAAAAAAGCTCCTACAAAGTACAAAAATATAAAATGATACAAAGAATATCCTAATGTTACATTAAAGAAAGAACTATTTGTTAACGTTGGTAGAATTGAATCAATAAATAGTAAAAGAACAATTATTCTTTTAAATTTTTTTTCATCAATATTGTTAATAACGGTGTTTAAAATTGGACTAATTAAATATAATATTAGATAGTTTGTTAAAAACCAATAATCATTATAACTAATTGGTAAAAATGTTTTTAATAATTCAATAGAATTAAAAGTGTTTCCTTTAACAATAATAAAAAACAAGACTATTGAAACTGTATAAAACCAAATTGAATTATTTAATTGAATAACTTTGGTTAATTTTAATTTTGATTTACATTAAAAATATCCTGTTACTAATATAAAAGAATTAACATGTACAATGCATATTGCTAATATAATATATAATACAAAATGTGTTGTACCATGAGAATTTTCAAGTAATTTTCCATGTATTATTATGTGATATATAACAATAAAAAACATAGAAACTATTCTCATCAATTCAAAATTTGAATTTCTCATTTTCACTTTACTGTTTTGATTTTTTACACTCGTTGTCATATATTTAATAATCACCTTACCCTTATTTTCATTATACATAATTTATATTCTATTTGCAATTAATTAACAGTTTCAATATAAATAGTATTTAATAATTTGTAAATATTTATTGCTCTTAAATTAATAAAAAAAATAAATAACTTATTATTAAGCTATTTACATAAATACTCTTTTAATGTTTTTGTAATTACTTTATATCCATTATCCGACATATGCAATCCTTCTTTTGTATATTCTGTCTTTATATTTCCTTCACTATCTTCAAGAAGACTATACATATCTATGTATATTATTTTTTCATCTTTGACTATTTTTTTTATCATTTTATTTATTGCTTTTATATCTTCATTTTTTCTATTATGTACCATACTATGATCTATTTTACTATTATTTGTATCATTTACTGGATATATTGATTCCAAATATATCTTTGCAAGTGGTCTATTTTTTTTAATTTGAGTTATTATTTTATCAATATTTTTTTCAATTTCTTCATTACTAGTATCTCTCAGTAAATCAATAGTTCCAATTAAAAGAACAACTTTTGTTGGATTATATCTATAAACTCTTTCTTCCATATTATTTAATATATCCAAAGTGTTATTTCCACTTATTGCACAATTAACTACATTATAATCATAAAAGTATTTGTCTAAATCATAAAAGTCAGTAATTGAATCTCCTAGGAAAACTATATTTTCTTTTTTCTCATCATCTTAGTAAAATATATTTTTTTACCTATTTCTTCATTAATTCTTTTATATACTATAACAATTTGATGCTTATAATTAAAATTCTCAATAATTTCACTTTGCTCATCACAAATAATTATTTTTGCTTTTTGACATAACTTAAACCTTTTACTTTTATTTTCTATTTCCTCTGCGTAAACTACTTTTCCATTTTTTGCAAGCGATAATAAAATCATCCGAACCTTTTTTAATTCTTCATTATATGATAATGAAACATATATCATATTATACTTCCATGATAATTATTATTTAACCAAATGAAAAGAAAAGCAGTCTATTTCTTTTCTTCTAAGTTTTCTGAAATTATGAATCGTGGCCTTGCTTTTGTTTCACTATACATTTTACCAACATACTCACCAATAATACCAATACTTATCATTTGTAAACCTCCGATAAACCAAATTGATATTGATAAGAATGTCCATCCTGCAATTGTTTGACCTATTAATTTCATTATTAGTGAATATAGCATGATTGCTATACTTATAAAAAGAATTACGAAACCGAGAATACATATAAATCTTAATGGTTTTACACTAAAAGATGTAATTCCATCCCAAGCAAAATTTAACATTTTCTTTAATGGATATTTTGATTCTCCTGCAAATCTTTCATTTCTTTCGTAGTAAACAACATCTGATTTATAACCTACTAATGGGAACATTCCTCTTAAAAATAAATTAACTTCTTTGAATTTTTCAAATTCATCTAATACTACTTTTGATGTCAATCTATAATCTGCATGATTATAAACACAGTCAACTCCTAAGAATTTCATAAATTTATAAAATCCTTCTGCAGTTACTCTTTTAAAGAAAGTATCTTTTTTTCTTGCACTTCTTACGCCATAGACAATTTCATTTCCTTCTTTATATTTTTTTATCATTTCATCCATAGCATTGATATCATCTTGTAAATCTGCATCCATTGATATTACAATGTCGGCATAATTTTTTGCTGTCATAAGTCCACCTAATAGTGCATTTTGATGACCTCTGTTTCTCGATAAAGTTACACCTGTAAATAATTTTTCTTTTTTATTAATTTTCTTAATAATCTCCCATGTTTTATCTTTTGATCCATCATTAACATACATAACTTTACTTTTTGCAGAAATTTCTTTTTTATTAATTAAACTTTCCATTTTAACTTTTAATTGTTTTGTTGTTTCTTCTAATACTTCTTCTTCATTATAGCATGGTACTACAACATATAGTATTGGTTCTTTTTTCATTCTATTACCTCTCAAATTGACACTTATTTTTTTCATATATTATTTAACTTTTAATTTTTATCTTTTTTTCAGTGTTAATTATATCATTTAATCTAAATATTGTACATAATAACATTTTAAGTTATCTATTATAAAATAAATATTTTTTATACCTTTCGGAATATTTTTTTAATTTTCAAATAATAAATAATAATAATAAAAATATCTCTTAAGATAAGAATATCATAATCCATTTCTTACTTGAGATATTTTTACTATATTATATGTAAATATTACTATTATTTTCTCAATAACCATTGTAAAGTCTTATTACTTTTATCATCTTTTACAACAAAGTTTGTTATAAATGCAGATACTTCTTTTCCTTTGAAACTACTAAATGAATGATAAGAATCAGCAAAATTAGAATTACCTGTTTTATAGTCGATTATAGTATATTTTATTGATCTATAAAATTCATTAAAATTTGTCATAAATGCTATCATTAAAATTATAATAAGAACATTTTGTTTTCTATGAATTTTTATATCTGTATTTTTATATTCATCTAAATATTTAATTACTAATAAATATAAAATAATTAATAAAGGTATAGTAGATCTATTTCCTAAATCTGCTCCACCTATATAAAACAAAGGTGCAATTGCAAAATAT
Source organism: uncultured bacterium (assembly GCA_900314225.1). GTDB lineage: Bacteria > Bacillota_I > Bacilli_A > RF39 > UBA660 > UBA3789. The sequence goes on from OMUM01000166.1 coordinate 5,563, forward strand.
ATGAAACACATCAACAATGGCTTGAAATTCTTTTTATTAATAATTACTATGTATACAAAAAACTCTAACAATACAAATAATATATAACTTATTAAAGTGTTCTCTAAATTTCCGTTTTTTATAGCATCTATTATAAACATTCCCTTTTTAGATTCATTCAATGTATACATGAATACTATCGGTAAAACAGAAATACATCCAAAGAAATTTTCTATTGTTAACAATTCTTTAATTCTATCTAGATTAAGCATTTTATCAAATTTTTTTCCAAATATTATATAGCAGAAAATCAAATACAAGAATCCAAGCATTGGGAAAGGTCCAAATGGTACAAGCAATGCAAAGAAGAATCCACATGTTCTATAATCCTTTTGTTGTAAGAATAACAATACAGCTATCCATGCGGGAATACTCTGATTAAATACCCAGAATAATTGTGTAATGAAACTAGACATACAGAAAATTCCCATACTTGTATCTATATGTGTTGATCCAATTGGTGATATTGGTAAACCATAATATTTATTCATTAATATATGACCAATTATATTTAATCCACCAATTGATATAAATATAAAGAAATATCTATATTTTATATTCCTCATAAATCTACATACATAGTAGAAGAATAAAGCTACTCCTATAGTTTGCCATAAAAGCATAAACAAACTTGCTATTCTAAAGCCTACCACTTTTCCAATTAGTGCACCTGGTAACCAAAAGGCAAAGTAATAATTAAAAATTCCCGATTTTCCAAAAATACTCATTTCATATTTCATACCAGAATAATTATATCTAACTGGCCATGAATTTTCTATTAAATCTCTAAATATTGCATTTCTTCCATGATAATCCCAGTTTTGCATAAATAGTCCACCGGCACCTGACATTACATTAATAATTATAATTAATATGAAGAAAAAGATAAGTTTTTTTCTATTAAATATTTTCTTATATTCATCCATTTCTAGATATTTAAATTTCTTTATTGTAAATATGGTTGCAATAATTAATAAAATTATACATGGAATAGATACTAATCTGTTATACCAAAAAAACAATTGAATAATAATTGGAATAACCAAAAATAAAATTCCACTTACATATAATATTTTATCTATTTTTAGATATTTTTTTATTTTTCCTTCTCTATCATCACATAAATCGTATATTTTATCTTTATTTACAAGATAAGCATTATCTGCTATATCCATCATTGGTTTATCTGACATAGAATCAGAATAGAATGATTTAAATTTTATGTTTTTTTCTTCTTTTTTTATTCTATTAACTTTCTCATATCCATAGCAATTTTTGCCTTCAAATTTTCCGGTTTTTTTATTTACTTTTGATGCAATAACTTTAAATTTATATTTTCTTTCTAATGGTTTAAGCAAAAATTCTGGAGAAGCAGAAATAATTATATCTGTTTTTTCTTTTTGAGAAATATACCAATCCTTAATCTTTTTATCATTAACTTTCCAAAATTCTTTTACATAACTATCAACATCATCTATTTTTTTTAGAAAAGAAAAAACATATTCTTTAAATTTTGTTTTTTCTATAATACCTAAAATATATAATATTAAACCATATATTTGAATAGGAAGCATTAAAAGAACTTTTTTGTTTTTCTTCAAGCAAAATTTATAAAAGTCTACTGATGAATCTCCATCATAAATTGTTTTATCAAAATCATATCCATTTATCATAATAAATACAACAAACCTCCCATTACTATTATATATAAGACTACAACTGCAATTAATTTTTTATCTGATAATACTACTTCTATTGGATCACCATGTGAATTTCCTTCTATATTTAAACTATATAATTGTAATATCACCATTACTATAGGAATTGTCCAAAATAAGTAGTCGTTTCCTATTCTTTTAATGGTAGTAGGATCAACACACCATAATGAATAAGATACAATTGCAAGTCCAAGACATACATACATATTTTTATCTAAAAATTCTTTATTATATAGACTTAAAACCTTTCTACTTTTATCACCATTTTTGATAATTTCATTTCTACGTTTACCAAATCCTAAATAAAATGAGCCAAAAATAATCATTAAATATAAGAATTTTGATACTTCAACGTTTATAGCAACTCCACCATACATAACTCTTAGCACAAAACCAGATACAAGTATTACTACATCAATAATTGGAACATTTTTTAGTTTTTTACTATATAAAATATTTAATACAATATATATTAATGGTATTAAAACAACAAATATATTGTTTGTCTTACTATAGAAAAATAACATAATAACGGCAATTATTACTGACAAAATTCCAATAACAATATATGCTTTCTTTTTTGAAATTTCACCAGATGCAAGTGGTCTAAACTTTTTAACTGGATGTAATTTATCTTTTTCTATATCACTAATGTCATTCAAAATATAAACTATTGACGAAGTAAAACAGAAAACAATAAATGCAAGAGTTGTTAGTATTATATAATTAATATTAAATAAATTTAAACTAAAGAATATTGGTAAAAATACTAAAAAGTTTTTTAGCCAATGTTTCATTCTAATCAATTTAATATATTTATTCATTTATTTCAACTCCTATTCTCCAACTATACATATATCTTAATTTTTTTTCTTCAATATTGTTTTTTATAGTATATTTTACCCCATTGTCATTTAGAGTATAAAAATAACCATATAAATCGCTCATTCCTCCAAGTTTTAATTTTAAATCTTTCATATTCTTCATAGTGTTAATATCATTTGTTATGTTTTTAAAGCTTCTTACTTCTTTATACTTTATATATCCAAATGGAAGTAAATTAAGAATTATTGCTGCTAACATTACTAATGTAACTACACTATTAATCTTTGATTTATTATACTTTCTCATATATATTAATGAAACCAATGTACCAATTTGAAATAAGTATAATTGAGGTACGTATCTAGCCCACCATATTTCCTTTACTAATAATGAACTAAGTAAAATGGCAATTATTGGCAATAGTATATATTGTGCTTTATCTTTTTCGTTTTTTAATATTTTAATTATAGAATATATGAATACTGGTATTGTTAAGATGAATACTAATGCATATAACGGACCAAACCCACCTATTCTTGTATCAGCTGCATATAATTCATCAATTTCACTTTTATATAATTTTATTGGTAACTTCATAGTTGGTTCTTTGCTTCCATATGATACATTTTCAGTTTTTGAGAATAGTGATATAAAATATTTTTCAAACATATTTTTCTTTCCAAAAGATTTAGGTTGCATAGTTGTTATTATATCTACTTTATCTTTACCAACTATTGGATATAATGGATTTTTGTGATCAATAGTATTTTTGATATATGAATTTGCCCCAACTAAGAATATTGCTATAGAAAATATTATAGTGAAACATATGGTAATTCTCTTAGCTATTTTTTTATAATCCGGATTCTTTCTATATTTTATTAACCAATAAAAATAGAATGTTGCTGCAATTACTCCTGAACACAGTAGTCCTGTATACTTAATATTTGTAAAAATTGTACATACAGAAATTAAGCATATCCAAAGAACTATATTTGTTTTCTCTGTCGGTTTTACCATAAACAATAGTAGAAGCTCCATTAAAAATAGAATTCCCATGATACCATCTACATAATAAGTAAATATTTGTACTAAAACAATTGGATTTAATACTGTGATTAACGATATTATTGTAGACCATTTTTTATCCAAAATCTTACGTAATACGTTATAAGTAATAACAAAAATCATTATTGATAAAATTAATGTAATACATTTACCACTTTCAATGTTTCCTGTCATATTATAAATAACTGCTGCAATTATCCAAGTTGCCTTCGGATAATGTTCTATCCATAAATCCATTTTATCTGATTTATCTATTTTAACAACGTTACTATTATTTTTTTGAAATTGTCTTGTTGTTTCATATATAGGGTTCCAACCATTTTTTATAAATGCAATTGCTGTTTTATGGTATGAGTTACCATCAACTGTTAAATCATATGTTTTATTATAAACAAATGGCATTATTAATAATAAAAATAAATATATTATTATTACAATAATTTTACTTTTTTTAGTATCAATATCTTTAAACAAATATATTATTATTGGTATAATAATACTTAAAATTTGTATTAATCCTAACATGTTTT
>OMUM01000176.1 GCA_900314225.1 uncultured bacterium
TTATTAACTGAAAAGCAAAATAAACAATATGGACCATATACAATTGATAGAGATAAGCCTACTATAAATGGTGTTACAATATCTTCAAAAGATTCTTCATATAATTCTAAAGCTGTGAATGTTGTTATTGAAGCAACAGATAATGATAAATATACTGCAGTAAATGATTTGCAGTATTGTATTACGGAAGATAATAAGTCATGTTCAGAATATGGTAAAAGTAATAATATAGAACATAATTTTTCTGGATCATATGATGGAAAAGCTAGAAAATTGTATGTGTGGGTTAAAGATAGAGCTGGAAATAAAACAAGTCTGAGTGATTCAAGTTATGTAGTATATAAAGAATGTAGTGAAACTAAAGCTTTAGGAAATTGGACTCAATATACTTCTTGTACTGCTCAATGTGGAGATAGTGGAACTAGAACTTTAAGATCAAATGTAATAGATAAGTATTTTAATACTTCATGTTCTGGTTATACATATAAATATAATGATCCATGCAATAGAAGGGATTGTTGTTCTAGCACATATGAGAGTGCAGGTGGATGGTCTGTTTGGAGTAGTTGCTCTAAATCTTGTGGCGGTGGAACACAAACTAGAACTAGGACAATAACATCTATTTCAAATTATAATGGTCAGTCATGCGGCAACAGGACAGATACCGGAACACAAAGTTGTAACACACAAAGTTGTTGTGTACCTGTATCAATTTCTGGTCGTTACGCTAGTATATATCCAAAGTCAGTTAAATTAGGTGGCAAAGAATATTCTTATTACTATAATTATAATATTTCTGGGTCAGCAAGCGGTTTAGCGGGAGAAGTATGTTATTATAATCCTACAGGAGATAAAAAATGTACATATAATCGTTATTATAGTAATGGTAGTGGACCTGTTTCTAATGGAAAAATGAGAGTTGGCTATGTTGAATTTTCACCTTCTGTTTGGAAGTATTGGAGGTATACTGAATGTGGTATTGCAAAAGTTAAAAATAGTTGTACTAATGACTATAAATCTAAATTAGTTTGTGAAAGTTAATATATTATGTAAGGAGTCTATTAATGAAAAAAAAGTATATATATTTTATAATGACTTTATCAATTATTGTAATAATTTTTGGCTTTTTTCTTTTAAGCGGAGAAAATTCAAACAAAAAACCTACTAAAAAAGTTGATAAGGAAGAGAAAATAAAACAAATTATTTCTAATGATTTTTATAGTGATGATACTACTATAAGTGAACTTGAAAAGATTACAAATAGTACTATGTTGACAAGTGATATAGTTTTTGGTAAAGATAGTACATTAAGAGAAAAACCAAAAGATGCTATATATAAAAAATTTAAATTAAATAAATATGAATCAACTATTGATAAATATGCGACTATTGTAGAAAAAAGGTTTATTAGTAAATTAGAGTATTCTTCAACTAAAGTAAGTTCTGGTAATGTTGACTATAAAATTAAACCATGGTATTTTTATAATTATTCATCTGATTTAACTGCTTTTACTGTTAAGATTTTAGATTATATTAATTATGATGTATCTAAGTTAGTAAGTAATTATGATGAATATTCAGCTTATGAATATAGAGCAAGAGCAATTGCTTTGGATGTAATGAATAATCATTTGATAAATTATGATAATACTGAAGGTGAAATTGTTAATTATGAAGTTCGTTTTACTGGAGATAAACCTGATAAAGATTCATTATATAGTTTGTATCAGAATTTGATAGGTACTTCTTCTAAACATTCAATTATGAATGGTGGAGATGAAACTAAAAATCAAGATACTAGAGTTTCTGGATATTTAAATGAAGCTATACAAAAGGGATTAATTAATAAAGATAATTTCTTTAACTAAATAAAATAAAGTTCTAATTATAGATAATGTATAATTAGAATTTTTTATATAACTGAATAATGATTATATTTCAAATTATTATTTAATGAAAAAGCTAATGTTTTTGAAAAATTTTAATATACTTAAATGATATAAATTAGTGTTACAATGTATTTTTTATTATAATATATATAGTATTGTTGCTGTAATTGTAGGACATTATTTTTATATTAATTTTTTTAAATAAACATATAATATATTGGTGATATTATGTCAA
>OMUM01000173.1 GCA_900314225.1 uncultured bacterium
CTTTATCTTCACCTAAGAATTTAAAGTCTTCTAACATTTCATTGGTTGTTCTAAAGTGATTTGATGGTATTTCTTTTATACCATTACGAGCAAGTGGATGTCGTCCACCACCTGGTACTTTTTGATTAACTATTATTTCACGATATATTTTATCTTCTCTTTTTAAGTGATGAACATCTCCCGTTGCAACAATTATTTTTCCAGCTTCTTCTGTAACACGGACAACTTTTTCAATATTAGCACAAACTTCCACTCTATTGGCAAAGTCCCCAGTTTGAAGCAAATGATCATAACACTCTGGAGGTTGTACTTCAACATAATCATAAAATCTTATAAGATTAGAAAGTTCATCATCACTTTTTGATTTAGCTTGCGTAAAAATTTCACTTTCGTAGCAGCCACTGCCAATAAGTAAACCTTCTCTTAGTTCATTAACTACACTTCTAAGAATTCTAGGTGACTTGTATAAATATTTTGTATTAGCAAGAGATACTAATTTAAATAAATTTTTAAGACCAGTCTTGTTTTTTACTAAAATATTTATATGATGGCTATTACCATATTTATGAATATCTTCTTTACTTACTAATTTATCTAGATCAGTCATTAAATCTATATTACGATTAGATAATTTTTTTAACATTTTATAAAATACTAAAGCTGTTCCTTCAGCATCATAATCTCCTCTATGATGAGCATTCTCATCCCATGGCACATCATATCTTTTAACAAGAGCACTTAGTGAGTGTCTAGCATAAGTATTATCAAGAGTCCTTGATAACTCTAAAGTATCAATTACAGGATTTTTAAATTCACCTAAATTATATTTTTTATAGGCCATCTCTAAGAATGAAACATCAAATTTAGCATTATGAGCAACCATTGGTAAATCACCAAACCACTCAATAAACCTTTTAACAGCATGTTCCTCAGTATCTTTTCCTTCTAGCATCTCATCTGTTATATTTGTAAGGTCAACTATTTTTTGAGGTAATTTGCGACCGGGATTAATTAGTTCATCGAAACGATCAACTATCATACCATCTTTCATTTTAACAGCACCAATCTCAATTATAGAATCAAAGCCACCTGCATTAAAACCTGTTGTTTCAAAGTCAAAGACAACATAAGTATCATCTAACATATTAGTATTTGTTGGACGTGTTACAATATCTACATTATCATCAATCATCAATAATTCACAACCATATATTGCTTTAAAAGGTTCTTCTGTCTCTTTCAAATTCTTGTTGTGATCAGTTACCATATTAAAGACATGAGGAAAGCCTTGCACTCCATTATGATCAGTAATTGCTACAGCTTTCATACCAAATTTAAGTGCTTGTTTAACAACATCAACCTCATCAATTACTCCATCCATTTGACTCATCTTAGTATGACAATGTAATTCAACTCTTTTTACTTCAGCAGTATCTTGAACTGTTTCTTCATTCTTTTCAATTTTAATAATATCTCTAGCATTCAAAACTAATTCTTTAGAAAACTGATCATTTTTAGTATAACCCCTAAATTTATACCAATTACCTGCTTTAAATTCTTTACAAAGTCTAGCATATTCATCACTATCTCGAACAAAAACCTTACAATAAATACTATCTGAAAAATCAGTTATTTTTAATGTAATAATCTTAAAATCAGTCTTAGTAGATTCAAAATACTCAACTCCAAATATTTTACCTTCTACTACTACATCATTATCTTCTCCAATTAAAGTCTTAATCTTAATTGGCTCTTCTTTTATACCTCGACCTATAACACTATTAGGATCTTTTGGTTCTCTATGATATGTCTTTTTCTCATGCTCAATAGGTTTTGAAACTTCTTTTTTCTCAGGCATAACAGTATTTGCTAAATCATTTTGAATTTCTTCTAAAATATTATTTTCATGATTAAGTTTAATTTCAATATTTAAATTGTAATCAAGTTTTTTATAAAACTCACTAATTTTAGGAAGACATTTAGTTAAATGTTCTTCTTCTACTTCATTAGTCGCAACAAGTACTAAAAAATCATCTTCTATTTGCATAGAATTTTCATAAAGTTCTAGTACTTTTAAATCATCTTTTAATAATTTTAATAAATATTTATAGTAACTTAGATATTTTTCTAGATTAGGATTTTCAATATCAAAAATAAATTCTATCTTGCTAGCTTTAGAATCAAGAGTCATTTTTTTGGCTTCTAACTCTTCATATATTTCTACAGGTAATAATTCATCTTTAGTAATAAAAATATTCCAACTATTGTTTTTTGAATTTACTTTAATTTTCGTTATTTTGGCATCATTAAAATATTGATAAGAATTCTCATCAATATTTATATTATCTAACAAAATTTTAATATTTTTATCCATATCTATCCCCCCTAATCATATATTTATTTAATAAAATTCTTTTTATTTTTTACACAAAAATTAATAAATTCTTCAATATTCATCTTTCTTAAATCTTTGTTATAAGGATATTCACCTAAATCAAATACAATATTATCAGTTTTCATTCTATCAATTAATTTATCTTGAGATATACCAATATACATTAACCAATAAGGATATAATTTTATCTTTAAATCATATAACTTTGTTGAACCACTAATAAAACAACTCTTATTTCTTAAATTTGAAGCATATTCATTCATTACAGCCAACTCAATAATAGCCAATCTCAAGGTTTCATCTTCCTTATTATCATATTTCTTAGTATTAGTTAGTATTATAGCCATATTTATTTTTAATAAGTAATCTATAAATTTATTTTCTTTAGAATCTATTCCTATAACAATAGTATTTTTAACAGAACAATCAATAATATTAGATTCTTTACAAACAACATATATTGTATAATCATTTATTTTCTTTCTAACAATATTTTTATAAAAAGCAGTCGTAATTTTACTATTTTTATCCCATTCTTTAAGTAATTCTATACGATATTTTTCAACATTCTTTAACTCTTTTTGATAATCTTTATTTTCAAAAAACAAATTATATAAAATATCATTATCTGGTATAAAATCTTTATTTTCAATTAGTATATCTACTCGATCTTTATAAGTATTCTTATATTGTTCTTTATATATTTTCCATAATTTTTCTTTAAAATTGCAAATATTATCATTAACATCTGATTGAAATAATATATACCAAACAAGAGCATATTCATTAATTGTAAAATCTATTTTCATGTACTCCACCACTCTTAATATCTACTAATATATTACCAAAAAAAAAGAAAAAGTTATAGTACTTTTCTTATTATTTTCTACATAAGTTTAAGATATATAAAATATGCAGCCACTCCTATAATTGCAATTATTAATAAAAATATTAAAATCTTTACAAATACAGGCATACTTTTTTCTTTAAATTCATCATCCATAGCAAAATCTTTATCAGATAAATCCATGCTTCGTGTATAAAAATCATTATCTGCACCAGTTAATTTATTATCACTATTATCTAATTGCTCATTTTTTTTAGCTATTTCAGATAAATCAGTAGTAGAAAGTGAAACCTTTTCTGAAGCCACTTTATTTTCTTCTAATTTAGTGTCTTTAACTTCTTCATCAGATTTTATTTCTTCTTTATCTGGGGCAACATCCATCTTATCATCCACTTTATCAATAATACTAGTATCCATCAAATCACTTAATAAATTTATACTTGTAGCTTTATCAATTTCTCCAGCTAAAGTTTTAGAAGCAATAGTATCAACAAGATCATGAAAATTTTGTTCTTCATCACTCATAATTCTTTTTTTCTTTTCTTCACGATATTTTTCAAGTTCCTCTTTATTTAAATCAGCTAAAATATTATAACTAGTATTTTTAAGTTTTCTTTTTTCCTCCATATCATCTTGAACTTTTCTATTTTTTCTAGCTTCTTCTAAAACACTATTTATATCATATACTTTTTTCTCATTACCTTTATATAAAAAATTAAAATCATCTAATTCTTTTTTTACACGGGGAACAGTTTCAACATTTTGATATTTTTTCATCTGTTGATATGATTCACGAGAATAATAATTTTTTTCTTGATTTTCTTTTGAATTATCAATTTCATAAACATTGGAATTTGTAACATCAGTAATATTAGTATATTTTGTATTATTCATTACATCTTGATATAATTCCTGATTCTTCACATATCTTTTTGTCAAATCATCATTATCATCTCTATAACGATCCATTCGTCTCATATTTCCACCCTCTTATTTAATATAAGTTTAACATAGTAGAAGTTAAAACAAAAGATATTTTACATATTTGATAAAGTAATTAGACATTTCAATTGACAAATATTAAAAGTAAAATAACTTTACTACTTAAATTAATTCAGTTATAATAAAACATAAGGAGGAATATAAATGAAAGTTAGAGTTAATCAAGATGGATGTATCGGATGCGGTGCTTGCACTGGCTATAGTGATAAGGTATTTACTATAAATGATGAAGGCTTATCTGAAGTTAAAGTTGAAGTTGTTCCAAAAGAAGAAGAACAAAATGTAAAGGATGCTATTGAGGCATGCCCAACTTCTACAATTGAAGAAGTAACTGAATAAATTAATTTTAAAACCTACTAATTACTTAGTAGGCTTTTTATTTTTATATGAATATATTATCTGAACTTCCTTATGTGTCAATGGTCTATATTCTCCAGATGATATTCCTTCTAGACTAAAAATACCAATACTCTTTCTTGTTAATTTATCAACTCTAAAACCAACAGCCTCAAACAATCTTTTTACTTCATGATTTTTTCCTTCATGAATAGTTATCTCAACCATAGAAGTATTATTTTCTTGATTAACTTTTTTTAGTTTTACTCTACTTGGTATAACTCTTACTCCATCTAACATAATCCCATCTTTTAAATTATTTATTGCTTCTCCAGTAATAATACCATCTATTTTAGCAAGATATACTTTATCTATTTTATTAGAAGGATGCATCAAAATATTAGCAAACT
>OMUM01000175.1 GCA_900314225.1 uncultured bacterium
AGCTAAATTTATAATACTTCTTTTCTATTGAAAAATTACTAAAAATATATTAAAATTTTTATTGTAGGATAGGTGAAAGAAATGAATAATGGGGTTAATAATACAAATAATAATCAATATATAAATAATAATCAGCAAAATTCTAATATAAATAATATTACTAGTTCTTCAACTTCTGTTAATGTACCTCAAGGAAATAAAAATGTACAAGAAGCAAAAATTATAAAGCAAAAATCTAAAATTGCTCCTTTTCTTTTCTTTGTTATTATTATTTTAGGATTTTATATTGGTTATTCTTATTTAAATAATAAGAATACAATTCAAAGTTTAACTTATAATTGTACGCCGATTAGTTCTGCTAAAGAGGAAAAAAAATTAGATTTAGATTCTACGATTGTTAGGGATTTATATGATAAAGTATATACTAATATTAGGGAAGACATTGCTCAACCAGAATGGAATAATCAAATGAAATTATACTTGGCATATAGGCAGATCCCTACCAATAAGAAATATGAATCTAATTGTAATTTGTTCAATCAAGCAGCTATGGATCCTTATACATGCACTGATAGCTTTAATCCGTTAGCATTTAAAGAAGAGGATTTAGAGTTACAATGGAAAAAACTATTTGGTGAAAAGACTACTTTTACTAATGGAAATATTAAGTTACAATATGATTGTATAGGTGGTTATCAGTATATTGCCGATAGAAAAGAATATGTACAAGGATATTGTCAGATCGAAAAATCTCCTTCTCTACGCGCAACTAAAAAGTTGATTGAAGCTACTTCTACTGGTAATACTATTACTTTAAAAGAAGAAGTAAATTATTCTGGTGGAGAAGGTATTAATGTTCCTGAATATTTAAAGAATGGATATTATTTTTATAATTTTAGACTTGATATGAATTATAATTATGTTTTTGTTAATAGAATATACCAATCAAAATATTAGACGAAAGGTGATATAAATGGAAATAAAATGTGTAGTTACTGGTTTTTTAGATGAAAATTGTTATGTATTAATAAATAATGGTAAATGTCTAATAGTTGACCCAGGTGATGAATATCATAAAATAAAAGATTTAGTTGGAAATAATAAGGTTTTAGGTGTTTTGGTTACCCATTCGCATGCTGATCATATTGGTGCTCTTAGAAATTTTCTAACCAAAAGAAGTATTAAAATATTTAAAAGAAGTAATTTAGAAGAAAAAAACTATGAAATTGGTAATTTTAAATTTAAATGTATTTTTACACCTGGACATTCAAAAGATTCTGTTACTTTCTATTTTTACGAAGATAATTGTATGTTTGTAGGGGATTTTATATTTAAAGAAAGTATTGGTAGATGTGATTTGCCAGGTGGAAGTGAATCTGATATGAAAAATAGTCTTGAAAAGATTGTTACTTATCCTGATGATATTAAGCTATATCCTGGCCATTATCAAGATACAAATTTAGGCTATGAAAAGAATAATAATTTATTTATAAAAGAAATGTTGAAAAAATAAGACTTATAATCAAAGTATTGATTATAAGTCTTTTGTTATTTGACAATATATTGATTTATATTTATAATATCTACTTGTTTAATGAAAATTTAATGATTAAGGGGGAATTAGGATGAAAGTATGGACAAAGGTTCATATTAAAGATGAAAATAAGCAAGTGAAATTAATTTCTAGAGCATTTACTAATTATTTATATGCTTATGGTCCTAGTATGAGTATTTTCAAAAAATATAATATTTCTCAAGAAGACATGAAAAATTTTAATCAATATACTGCTAATAGAGTGGCAGGACTTCTTATGTTATATTTATCAAAAAATTTTGATAGAATTAATGACATTGCTAACAAATATAATGTTGATATTTTAAAATATGATGATATAGTTCCCGAAATTGAAGGGTATATTGAAAGGAAATAAAAAAACATATCAGTTCACAGTGATATGCTTTTTTATATATACAATAATACACTAAAAAAACCAACTAACATTGCTATTATCATGATTATTACAAATATTTTTGTTATTTTATTATTCATTTTACATCACACAATTAATTATAAAAATAATTAATTCCTTTCTATTTATTTTATTATATTTTCAAATATAATAATTTTTTTAGCAATATTATTATAAAATAAATGTTGTAATTTGTAAAATTATTATTATGAATTATTTGTTTTATATTTAATATAATTTAGTAGGTGAATGTTATGCTTAAGATATTAAAAAGAAATAAACTATTAATTATACTAATTACACTTACAATTATATTTTTTATATTAGGTATTTTCTTTAATTCAATAATTGATAATGATATAAAGAAAAATATTAGTTTAAATATTAAAGATATATTTTTAAATTTAAAAAATAGTTCTAATAATTGGCATAATTTTTTTACATGTTTATTCACAAATGTAATTTTTATAACTTTAATTTGGTTTTTGGGTATATCTATTTTTGGTGGTTTTATTTCTTTATGTTTATATTTATATAAAGTATTTATTTGTGGGTTTGAGGTTGTATCATTATTAGTAAATTTTAAATTAAATAGAATTATTCAAGTATTTTTTTATATATTACCTAATATAGTCAATTTATTTATTTATTTTATAGTGTGTTTTTTTAGTATTAGTTATTCATTAATACTATTTAAATATATATTTTTTAAAGAAGATATAAATATAAGATTTATAATGAAAAAGTATTTTAAAATACTTATTTTAAGTTTTATATTTATTTTTTTAAATTCTATTATTGATGTATTTATTATTTCAAGAGTTCTTTTATTATTTTTTTAATGT
>OMUM01000179.1 GCA_900314225.1 uncultured bacterium
AAGTGCATTCTATCAAAGAAAGCAGAGTCATTTGCCATTTCTTTTGGGAATGGTTCAAACAAATGTGAGGTCTTTAATAAAACATCTACACTTTGATTTATATTTCCTACAAATACCATAGAAGCATTGGCATTCTTTTCTTCTTTACCTCTTGCAAAAGAGCCAGAAGCCATATAATCTTTCATTATTTGAATACCATCTTTATCTTTAAATGTTATTCCTGCAACTTCATCAAAAGCAACACAATCCCACATACCTACAAGACCTATTTTCTTTTGTCCCATATTATAGAAAAGGTTCGCAACAGTAGTTTGTCCTCCTGATACTAAAATACTATTAGGAGATATTTCTTTATAGATATGTGATTTACCAGTCCCTCTTGGACCTAATTCACATAGATTATAATTGTTTTCAACAAGTGGTACTGCTCTTTCAAGAAAATGCCACTTTTGACTATATTTTAATTTTGTAGGCTCAATTCCCATTGAACGAATAAGAATATCAATCCATTCTTCTTTTTCAAAATGTTTTCTGCCCTCAAATAATCCTGTTAAGTCCATATTAGGTAATTGAATAGGATCAAGTGCAGCAACCCTAAAAGGCATTCTGTGTCTATCTTGGTCATCAAAATTATAACTTACTTTGATTATACACCAGATACCACCTACTAATAATTTTTCGTATTTATTAACAAAACTATCATCAATAAGTGCGTCCTTTATTCCTAAATTAGAAAACTCTGCTTGATATATATCCATTTTTTCATTAAGTTTAACACTTACCTTATCTATTATGGTATATATTCCTTTTTCTTTAATTTTAGATTTAATCTTTTCTGCTTCATCTGGTCTAACAAAATTATCTGCTAATATTTTTTTAACTGTTTCAACACCATCTTCTATTGCCTTTTCATCATCCGTTGCACAATACATTCCTAGAAGATATTCAAGTACATATACAGGTACATTTGCACCCTCTTTTATTTTTTTAGTTAAGTCTTTTCTTACAACTTTTCCTGCAAAATATCTATTTAACTTTTCGTTTAGTTCTTCCACTTTTTACACCTCCTAGAAATCAAAATTATTTACAATAGCAATATCAATATAGAATTTAATACGAGTATGTTCTATTCCTGTTTCTTCATCTATAATTACAAGATAATAAGGTTTATTCTTGTCGTATGCTTTATTTTTAAATACAAACTTCTCTCTGAAAAATCTATCTTTAACTTCTGTATTTTCATAGTTAGCAATGATAGTACACTCATCAGATATTCTTACACCATCTTCATCTTCAAAGTGTAATAAATATCTACAAGGCTTATTATTCTCATCAATGTTGTTGTCTTGTAAGAACTCTAAATAAGTAATTGCGTTTGTTATCTTTGTAGATAATCCACTATAAGTAATACCTACTTTTTTACTTCCATCACTTGTTCTCGTAGATTTAAAATCAATTACTGGAACTATTATTTCTTGTGGTAATATTCCACCGTGAACATAGTTTATACCTGTTCCTTGTCTAGCAAATATTATATTTCCTTTTGGAATATTAACATATCCACTATTTTCTCCAAATACATAGTCAAGATTGATAGATAAGATTCCTTCTTCGTTTGATATACTATCTGAATAAGAATATCTTGTTTTTTGTTTTGTAGCATTAGATGTTTTAGTAGTCTTTTCATAACTTTCAACTTTTCCTCTCTTATAAAAGAATCCGTGGTCAGCTGTTATGAAAGCATTTATTCCACTAAATGTAGTGTGTAAATCTTTTACTAACTTTTCAAGTTCATTTATTGCTTTCTCACAAGCAGTAAATATAGTATTCTCATTATGCTCTCCTGCATTATCAACTGTATCGTGATAAATATATACTACCTTTTTACCAGAGAACATTTTTTTCCATTCCATTTTTGTCATTTCATATAAATCATCATACTTAACTGCAATAGAATCTGGATTTGCTTGTTGTAATAATAATTCTCTATCTTTTATAGAACTAGATACTTGTCCATCTACTAAAATATCATCACTATCTTTTACTCTTGAAAGTTCTTTATTAGGTAATAATGAAGCCATACCAAGTTTTGTATATGAAGGAACAAGTCCTTGCATATAACCAATTTCAGATTTACTAGCAAAAGTTTTTAGTTTATTATTTAATTCTTTTGCACATTCATATCTAAATGCGTCTGATATTATAACAATAATTCTATCTTTTTTATCATTAAATGGTTTAACATAAGTCTTGTAAAAATCTTTTTGTAATGTCATACGATTAGAATCATATCTACCCATATTTTCTATCATATCACTCCACTTAATTGATAACTCACTCATAAAATCATTTACATATATATTCTC
>OMUM01000182.1 GCA_900314225.1 uncultured bacterium
TCAATAATTTTAAAAACTGGTATAAAAAATAAAAATGTTAGTGATTTGTCTATTGAAATATTAAATAGATATAGCCTAAGTGATTTAAAAGATTTAAGTCTTAATGAATTAAAAAATATTAAAGGAATAGGTGAAGTAAAAGCTATTGAATTATTAGCAAGTATTGAACTTGGTAAGAGAATATTTTTAAAAAAAGATATAAAACTTAAAAAATTAGATAATCCTGAAGCTATTTGGAAGTCATCTAGATATATTTTAGCTGATAAGAAACAGGAGTATTTTTATTGTTATTATTTTAATAATAAACAAGAATTAATCGAAAGGAAATTAATATTTATGGGAACAATTAATTCATCAATTACACATACTAGAGAAATATTTAAAGAGGCATATAGACTAAGTGCTTCATCTATTGTTTGTATACATAATCATCCATCTAATGATGTTACTCCATCACACGCTGATATTGAATTTAGTAAGAAACTTTTCGCAACAGGAAAGATTCAAGGAATACCAGTAACTGATCATATTATTGTAGGAGATAATTCTTATTATAGTTTTTATGAACATTTAAATATTCTAAATTGAATGTAGTATAAAAATATAATATAATAAGTTAGGGAGATGGCTTTATGAAGAAAAAGAAAGAATATAATAACAAATTATTTATACCAATAGGAATAGTTGTAATAGTGGTATTACTTGCGATATCTTTATTATTAGAAAGAGATAATCAAACTCTTTTAAAAGATATAGGAGTTACCTTAGAAAAAGCATTTGTTTATCCTTTTTTTAATACTCATCGTGAAAAAGAGCGTGATCAGTCAAAAAGTTATTTAATTCAAAAAAATGTCAATAGTGCTCTGGAAAAAGAAATAAGTGAGTTGAAAGATGAACTTGAATTAAATAAAACTTTAACTGAATATACTCCTATAAATGCGACTATTTTAAATAGAAATAAAAGTTATTGGTTTAATACTATTACTATTGATAAAGGAAAAAATGCTGGTATAAAAAAAGATATGGCTGTTATTACTAAGAATGGTTTAATCGGTAAAATTTCTAAGGTATCTAATACTTCAAGTGAAGTAAAATTAATAACTTCAGATGATGTTAATTTTAAAGTAAGTGTTGCAATTAGAACAAATAATGATGATAATTATGCTATATTAAATGGTTATAGTAAAAAAACAGGTTTAATAAAAGCTAGTGGAATAGATAAAACAACCCAGATAAATAAAGGTGATACTGTTTTAACAAGTGGATTAGGTGGTATGATACCGGCGGGAATTTATATTGGAACAGTAGAGAAGATTGAAAGTGATAAATATAATTTAAGTAAAAATGTCTATATAAAAACATATCAAGATTTTAATGATATTCATTATATAACTGTATTGAAGGTAAAAGCATGATAGTAAGTATAATAATTCTTTTAATTTCACTTATTTTAGATGGAATTCTCACAAACTTTTTACCATATCTAGTTGGAGATTTATCTATCTTTACACCACTTTTTACTCTAACAGTTATCTTCCTAATTTATCCTTTATTTAGAAAAAAAGAATTAGATTATTTCATATTAGTATTTATAACGGGAATAATTTATGATTTATTATATACTAATTTATTATTTTTTAACGCCTGTCTTTTCTTAATAATGGCGCTTATTAGTAGTTTTATTTACAAAAAATTTGAAGTAGACTATTTAAAATTAATAATTTATTTAATATTGGTAATTATTTTATATGAAACATTTACTGGTATTGTTTTAGCAATATTTAATATGGTACCAGTTACTATAAGTAAGATTATTTATAAAATAACACATAGTTTAATTATTAATATAATTTATGGAGAACTAATTTACTTAATAATAAATAAATTACCTAATAAATATAAAAAGATAAGTATAAATTAACATACTTATTTTTATTTTACATATATTTTAATAGGTGAGATATATGGAAAAGAGAGTAAGAGAACATTTAGTTTTAAAAAGACATGTTAAAATATTTATGACTAAATTTATGCTTGTAGTAATTATCTTTTTAGTTGGATTAATTGCGATTAGAAGAAATAATAATTTAAAAGAAAAAATAAATGAAGAAGTCTATACTAAGAGTTTTAAATTTACTAAAGCTAGAAATGTTTATAATAAATATTTTGGAAAAGTATTATCTCTTGATAAAGTAGTTCAAGAAGAAAAACCTGTATTTAGTGAAAAACTAGCTTATAAAAGTGAGGCTAAATACAAAAATGGAGTTAAATTAAAAGTAGATAGTAATTACCTAGTTCCTGTACTTGAAAGTGGTATTATTGTCTATGTTGGTTCAAAAGACAATTTAAATACAATTATTGTAGAACAAGTAGATGGAATAGATACTTATTATAAGAATATAGATATTAGTAATTATAAATTATATGACTATATAGAAAAAGGACAAGTATTAGGACAAACTAAATCAAATGAATTATATTTATCATTTGAAAAGGATGGAGAGTTTTTAGACTATAAAAAATATATTTAAAATTAATTTCTTAGTATATATCTTGGGATTAATTACTATTATTATTGGATCATTTAAAGAATATATAATATTAAATACTATTATTATAATTCATGAATTAGGTCATTTTATGACTGCTAAAATATTAGGAATAAATGTTAAATATATTTATATTTATCCTTTAGGTGGTATTTCTAAATTTAATATGTTATTGAATGATTATATTTGGAAAGAATTATTAATATTACTTGCAGGACCTCTAACTCAAAATATTGCCTATATTATCTTAATTAATATTTTTTATAGAGATAGAGAAGTAATATTAATTTATCATTTATCGATACTAATATTTAATTTACTACCAATATATCCCTTAGATGGTGGTAGAATAGTAAACTTATTATTTAATATATTTATTCCATATAAAAAATCTTTACAATTAATTGTAAAAATAAGTTATATTACTACTTTAATTATTTTTATAATACAAAAAAATATTACGATTAATATTATAGTAATGTTATTATTTTTACTTATATTAATTCATAAAGAAGAGGGTAAAATTAATTTTATTTACAATAAATTTTTACTTGAAAGAGTTATGAATAATTATAATTTTAAAAGAAGAAAAAAGATTAATAATATTAATAATTTTTATAGAAGTAAAACTCATTTAATTAAAGAAAATGGGAAGTATTATGAAGAAAAAGAATATTTAATTAAAAAATATCATGGAATTTAGGAAAAAATGATTGACTTTTATTTAGTTGTTTTGCTATAATCTATTTGTCGCTTGTAAGTGATATATGTTGTTTGGGGCATTAGCTCAGCTGGGAGAGCGTCACGTTTGCACCGTGAAGGTCAGCGGTTCGATCCCGCTATGCTCCACCATT
>OMUM01000185.1 GCA_900314225.1 uncultured bacterium
GATTTTATTGCCGGTATGACTGATGACTATTTTATTGATAAAGTAAAATTAATATCAAAATAAAGCAATATAAAATACTAAGGTATTATTTAGTATTGCTTTTTCCCGATATTTGTGTTATAATTAGTCTGTTTTTAAAGGGGGAAATATTATATGAAAGATTATTCATCAACCAAGAGTGAAAGAGAAAATTATATATTAGACTATAAAAGAAATCACAAAAATGGAACAATTGATATAATGTTTGCTGATGGATCAATTTATAAAAACATAGATTATTGTGAAAAAAATGTTGAAATCATAGAAGCTACTCAAGAAAAACAGGCTGAAAAGGCAGTAAATAATCGTGAAAGAATTGTTAGTGAAAAAAATCGTGCCAAAGGATATAGTATAATTGGAAGTATTGTTGGAGCTATTGGTAGTACCTTAGTTTTAGTTCCAATGAACACTGATTTGCCAAAATTAATTACTTCAGTTGGTATCATTGGACTATGTTCAGCTATTCCTGGATTATGTAAGTTGAAAAAAGAAAATTCTAAATTAAAAGAAGTAGATAAAATATCTTATCTAAATCAAAATAGAGAAAGATTAGAGCAATTTGATAATTATCAAAATTCATTTGTTGGAATTGACAAAGATGTATCACTAAAACTAAAAAAACGTAAAAATCCATTTTCTATTTTACATATAGATGATTTTAGTCAAGATGATTTAGAAACAATGATTAGAAATATGGATAGAGAAGATAAATTCCAATTTGTCTATAAAAAAACAAAATAATCAATATTGCTATTTTTTATTAATTGTGGTATATTGTTGCAAGTTAAGTTTTTACTTAGCTCTCATAAAACATAGTAAAAATAATTGAGGTGAATAAAAAATGGGAAATAAGAATACTGTATATTTAACTAAACAAGGTTTAGATAATTTAAAAAAAGAATTAGATGATTTAATTAATGTAAGACGTCCAGAGAACGTTAAAGCTATAAAAGAAGCAAGATCATTAGGTGACTTATCAGAAAATGCTGAATATGATGCTGCTAGAAATGAACAAGCTGAAATAGAAGGAAGAATTAAACAATTAGAGAAAATGCTTGAAAATGTTTCAATTATTTCAGATGTTGGAACAGATAAAGTAAGCATTGGAAATACTGTATCTATTAAATATGTTGATGATGATGAAGAGGATGAATATAAGATAGTTGGAAGTCAAGAAGCAGATCCATTTGAAAGTAAAATTTCCAATGAAAGTCCAATTGCCCAAGCTTTATTTGATCATAAAGTTGGAGATATTGTTACTGTAGAAAGTCCTAATGGTAATTATCAAGTAGAAATAATTGATATTAAATAGATAATTGTTTAGCAATTATCTATTTTTTTGTTATAATATCTTTTATGGTGATATTATGCTTGAAAAAATTAATAAAACAAATGATATAAAGAAACTAAATATACAAGAAAAAGAAGTTTTAGCAACTGAAATTCGCAAATATATTATTGATGTTGTATCTAAAAATGGTGGTCATTTAGCATCTAATTTAGGTAGTGTAGAACTAACTATTGCTTTAGAAAGTGTTTTTAATCCAAATAAAGATAAAATAATATGGGACGTTGGTCATCAGTGTTATACTCATAAAATCTTAAATGGACGAAAAGAATCATTTAAAACAATTAGAAAATTCAATGGAATTTCAGGATTTCCTAAAACCAGTGAAAGTAAGACAGATACTTTTAATACCGGACATTCCAGTACTTCTATTAGTGCAGCTATGGGCTTTGCTAAAGCAAGAGACTTAAAACATAAAAATTATGATGTAGTAGTAGTAATAGGAGATGGAGCTCTAACTGGTGGAATGGCCATGGAAGCTTTAAATCATGTCGGAAGTACAAATACTAAAATGATTGTTATTCTAAATGACAATGAAATGAGTATATCTAAAAATATTGGAGGTATTAATAAACTTCTAACTCATTTAAGAGCTAAAAAGAAATATTCCCAATCAAATATTATAGGTAAAAAAGTTGTTTCTAATATTCCATTTATAGGTAATCCTATTATAAAAGGTATACAAAAAATAAAAAGTAGTATTAAACAATTAATTGTACCAGGGATGTATTTTGAAGAAATTGGTTTCAGATACCTAGGTCCAGTCGATGGTCATGATATTTTGACAATGGAAGAGCTATTTTCTAAAGCTAAAGAATTGAGTGGACCAACTATAATTCATGTTCTTACAAAAAAAGGTAAAGGTTACAAGTATGCAGAAGAAAATCCTATGAAATTTCATGGAGTTGGACCTTTTAATATTTCTTCTGGAGAATTACTTACAAAAAGTAATCTATCATATTCCAAGGTATTTGGTAATAAACTAGTACAACTTGCTAAAAAAGATAAAAGCATTGTAGCAATCACAGCGGCTATGAAAGATGGTACAGGATTAACTAAATTTGCTGAAACTTATCCCAATAGATTTTTCGATGTTGGAATTGCTGAACAACACGCTATTACTTTTGCATCAGGACTTGCCAGTGCTGGAATGAAACCAGTAGTATCAATTTACTCCTCATTTTATCAAAGATGCTATGACCAAGTAATTCATGATGTTTGTTTGCAAAACTTAGGTGTCGTTATGTGTGTTGATAGAGCTGGACTTGTAGGAGCCGATGGAGATACACATCAAGGTTTATATGACATGGCTTTTATGCGAAGTGTTCCTAATCTAATTATTATGTGTCCAAGAAACTATAAAGAATTAGAAGATATGTTAGAACTAGCTCTTAAACTAAATAAACCTGTACTTCTTAGATACCCAAGAGGTGAAGAAATAAAAGATAATTATCAAGTTAGTAAAATAAATTTATGTAAGGCAGAATTACTTGAAAATGGCTCTGATTTAACTATTATCTGTATTGGAAAAACTTGCTCAACAGGAATATATCTTGCTGAAAAACTCAAAGATTCTAATAAATCATGCACTATTATTAATTGTCGCTTCCTAAAACCATTAGATTCTACATTAATAGTAAATAGTTTAAATAAAACTAAAAAGGCCATTGTAATTGAAGATAGTACTATAATTAATGGCTTATCAACAAGTATTAAAGAATTAATTATCGATAATAAATTAAATGTAAAATTAAAATGTTATGCCTATCCTGATAAATTTATAGAACATGGAGATATAAAATCTTTAGAAAAAAAATATAATTTAGATGTTGATAGTATATATAAAGATATAATTAAAAATAAATTTATGGACTAACATAGTTCATTTTTTGTTTCCTTTTTTGCCTAAATTGGTTTATACTTATATTGATAATAGGAGAGATAGTTATGATTATAAGAAAACCATATGCTTTTTTAATTAAGAATTTTAGAAAAATACATATTGTATTATTATTATTAAGTATTTTTGTAGCATATAAGCTAATTGACGTTAACTCTTTTGTTCAAGAATTTATGCAACTGGGTACTTATGATACATATTCTAATCCTATTACAAAACACATTACTATTTGGTTACAAATAGCAATAATTATATTAATTGCTGGAAGTGGAGCCATAATACTTCTTTTAAGACATAAAAATAAACCATGGAAGATATATTTAGTACCATTTATTGAATATTTGGTTCTATTCTTCGTATTAAGTATGATAAAAAACTTTTTTAATGGATATACAGATGCCGTAGAAACAACAGATTTAAGAATGTCTAGGGATTTATTGGCGATTTTCCTAATTATTCAACTTGCCTCAATTGGAATATTTATAATGAGAACATTTGGTCTTGATATTAAAAAATTTAATTTTAATAGTGATGAAGAATTTTTGGAATTAAGTGAAGCCGATAGAGAAGAAATTGAATTAAGACTAGATATTGATATTAATACGTTTAAACGTACTTATAAAAAATTAATTAGAAATATTGGCTATGTATATAGAGAACATAAAATAATATGTAATTTTATAATTATTACACTATGTATATTAATTGTATTTAGTATATATAAATTTATTTTTATAACTAATAAAAGTTATAAACAGGGTGAATATTATAATACGGATGGCTATACTATAAAAGTAAATAATACTTATTATACTGATAAAGATGATAGTGGAAATATTATATCTAAAGATAAAGATTTTGTTATTGTAGATGTTACAATAACAAATAATATTCAAAGAAGAAATATTAATTTAGACAATTTTCATTTGAAAACTGGTACAAGTGATTTTATAACTACCGATAAAACTTATGCAGAAGAATTTGAAGATCTAGGAGAATGTATTGATACAAATGAAACAATAAGAAGAGGGCAAACTTTAAATACAATTATAATTTATAAAGTTGATAAGAAAAAATGGAATTCAAATTTTGTATTATACTACCAAGAAAATAATAATAAAAATAAATTAAGAAAAATAAAATTAAATATAAAAGATATTTCAAAAATAGGTAAAGTTAGTCATTTAAAACTAAAAGATAATATTAAAATTAAATCTAGCAATACTAACGAAACAATATCTTTTGATGATTATGAAGTAAATAAAACATTGAGTTATTATATAAATGATTGTAGCAGTGGTAGTTGTATTAGAACTGAAAAAAATCTTAATGCCAATGATGACGATAATATTTTAATGATTAGGTTTGGTTCTAAATCATTTGATAATAAAAATATGATAGATTTTTTCAAAAAGTATTGCAAAATAATTTATGAAGAAGAAGATGGATCATCAGAAGAACTTGATATTGATTTTGCCTTAAATAATTCATATTATGGAAAATATGTATATATATTAGTACCAAATTTTATAACAAGTGATAGTAAATTAGATATTAAAATTATTTATAGAAATAAACAGTATCTTTATAAATTGAATTAGAATTTTGTTTTTAAATAAAATTCTTTTTTTATCATATAAGTAAAAATTTTATAAAAAACTTAGTCTTAAAATTTTAAGATAATAAAAAAGCATTAAATTCCATGATAGTTAATTGACTTTTTTTGCAAGTATGATAAAATTAACTATAAGAGTAGATAATCGTCATAAGATAGTTGTGAATATATTATGAAATTGAGAGGATGATATAATTATGAGTAAGAAAAATAATAATTATTTAAGAATTTTCAAATTAATTATCGCAATAGTAATTGTCTTTTTATTTATTTGGTTTTTAATAATCTCACCTAAAATTAAATTTCATAATAATGAGAAAAAAATGAAAGAAGCAGCTGAAAGATATTTTGAAATAAATAGTAATGAATTGCCTACAGGAAAAAGAGTAAAAACACTTACATTAAGTAATTTATATTCAAAAAAATATCTTTCAGGTGACTTTTATGTACCATATAGTAACACTTTATGTGATCAAACAGATAGTTGGGTCAAAGTAAGAAAAAATAATAATGGTTCTTACGAATATTTAGTTTACTTAGATTGTGGTATTTTACAATCAAATGTTGATCATGAAGGACCAGAAATAAAACTTAATGGAGAAAAAGAAATAACTATATCTATTGGAGACAAATATACAGACCCTGGAGTAAAAAGCGTAGTTGATAATTCAGATGCTGAATTAAAAATAAGTGATGTGATAAAAAAAGGCTCTATAGACACAAATAAAATAGGAACATATAATATTCAATATATTGCCTATGATTCTCTAAAAAATAAAACAACCATGACAAGAACAATTAAAGTTGTTAAAAGCCTAAAAAGTGTGGTTAAAAAAGATTTAGGGCAAGCTAAAAATTATGTTGGAAATCCTACAAATAATTATGTTAGACTTTCAAATATGATATATCAAATATATGGATTAGATTCAAACAATAATGTAATATTAGTCGCCGCTGAAGATGTTGCTAATGTAAACTTTACTAAATTAAACAAATGGTTAAATGGATACTATTATAATCATTTAAATGATAAAACAAAGAAAATGATAGTAAAAGCAAAATATTGTAATATGACAATTACAGATACAACATTAGATACAACAGAATGTACAAGTTATACAAATAAAGTTAATATATATGTCCCAAGTGTTATAGATATAAATAAAGCCCAAGGCGATGGCAACTTTATGAAAACTAGTACAATGTCATGGACAGCAAATAATACAGATAATAATAAAGCCTATGTTACAAGATATATTTTCTTTGGAGATTATTTTGGAAAGAATTATTATCCTGACAATGTTACTAATAATTATGGCGTTAGACCAATGTTTACAATAAAAGGTAATTCAAATATTGTAGAAGGTGATGGAACACTTTCTAATCCTTATACATTTGGAGATTCAAAGAAAATTAAAGGAGGAGAAAGTATTGATAAGCTTTCAACTGGAGAATATCTAGTCCTTTCCGATGTTTTATACCGAGTTGTGGATAATGAAAATGGCTTAGTAAAAGTAATTGGTGATGATTCAATTGTCAGTGATAATGAAGAAATAGAAACATTTTCAACTGCTCCAAATGACAAAGTTCTTTATAATCCTAATGATAAAGATAATGTTGCATATTTTATTAACAATGAATCAGACAAGTATATTGATACTAGTAATTTTGCTCTGCATAATATTGAGGTACCAATATATAGTGGAAATATAATATATGGTGAAGAAAAGAAAACAAAAAAATATAAGGTAAAATTATTTGCACCTAATATGTATGAAATGTTTAGTGCTCAAACAAATTTATATGGACATTTTTCACATAGCTACTGGTTAATAAATAGTTCAAGTGCAAAAAATGTTGCTGCAGCTATTACTGATATAGGAGTACCTGTTAATGAAGAATACGTTGCATATTCTAAATTTGGAATACGTGTTTGTGCTTATCTAAAAGATAATATAGTTATTACAAGTGGAAGCGGTACATATGGCGATCCATATTTGATTGGTTAATTTAATAAGATTGGAGTAATTAACATGAGAGCAAAAAAAAGAAAAAAAATAAAATTTAGCAATAAAAAGTTAATGCTTTTATTGTTAGTTATTATAATAATTTTTTTGATTTTCTTATTAATTGAGAAAATAGTTTTATCAAAAAATTATGATACTTCTTATTCATATAAAAATATATCACATATAGATGATATAAAAAATTCTAAAGAAAAAAATGATAAAGATGGTTATAAAACTATTGGTTGGATAGATTTATATGATACAGATATCAATATGCCAATATTAAAAATAGATGATGACTTTGAAGATAGAATAAGTTTTAATAAATTCGCATGGACAGATGGAGACGAAAAATTTTATAATTTCATAACTATTTATGGACATAATATTGCTAACGTAGGTATTCCAAGCATTGATGGTAAATATTTTTATAGATTTGAAGAATTAATGGCTTTTATTTATAAAGATTTTGCAGAAAAACATAGATATTTTCAAATTACTATAGATAATAAAGATTATATTTATGAAATATTTTCAGTTAATTTTGTTGATTCGTTTGATGCCTATCAACTACCTTCGGGAGATATATCTAAATCAAAAATGCATAAATATTTAAAAGATTTTATTGATGATAGCATTTATGATTATAAAATTAAAGTAAACGAAGATGATGATATTGCTGTTTTAACAACCTGCACAAGAATGTTTAGTAAAAAGAATGAAACAAGTAAAGATAGTCTAATTGTTGTTGGCAAACGAGTTGATAAAGATGAAAAAAATTATACTTTAAAGAAAAGTAGCAAATATGAAAAAGTTGAGAAAGTTTTAAGAGGTGATAGTTATGTGTCATAAAAAATACAAATTAAAAAAGATTTTAATAATATTTATAATTGTTTTTATTACAATATTTATTCCTAAAGTATATGCAGAAGACACGACGGACAAATGTTCGGAGGGATCTCTATTAAAAAGGTATAAAATTGAGTATAAAAATAATAGAATTACAATAACACCAAATGAAAATGATAAGAAGTATAAAAATGTAGTTTTTACAGTTGCAGAATTATTAAAGCACAATATATATGAAGAAAATGGTAGTACTAAAGAAAACTATACTAACATTGATATAAGTCAGTATAATTTTACTAATGGAACATCATTTGATTTAAGTGGTCTTAATATTGGTAATAACTTTAGAATAAAATTAAGTACAACAAATGAACCTGATTGTAAAAGTGATAAGCCAATTGAATTTACTTTTGAATATGGAGAAGAAGGCATTCAAAATCCAAAGACAGAAACATTTGATTTATCAAACGGCTCTGATATAAAAGAAGTAACAATGAACAATACTTCAAGCGATACTGATGTATTCATAAATATAGCAAAAAATAATAAATCAAATAGTAAAATTGATTATACAAAAGACACAAATACTTTACAAAAATTTAAATGTGATGTAACAAAATTTTACAAAGAATCAGAACTAAAGGATGATAACTATTACAAAAGTGAAAATAGAAAGTATTTATATGGATATAAAAATGTAGAATTGGAAGCAACATATAATTATAACTATACATCAGGTAAAAAAGATAGTGAAACTACTAAATGTAATATTAAATGTGAAGAGGGAGTTGTAGTTGAATATGGTCCTCCAGTTGCAACTAAAGCTGGATTATGTTTTGAATATAAAATTAAAGTAACTAGTAAAGTTAAATGCAATATGACAGAAAAGCCAAAAAAACCAAAAACAAATGCTAGTGTTTGTACTCCATCTCCTTATTGTGTACATCAAAGTTCAGGAGCTGTTTACAAGCAAGCAGGCCCATCAGAAGAATTTGATACATGCGTTAAAAAATGTGATGGAGGAAAGTATACAAAGAAATGTACAAATAAATGTTACAAGAGTGTTTATGGGGAATCAAGTACGTCTAAAACATCTAATTTAGCATCAAATAATTATAATACTTTAAGATTAAGAGGAAAATTAGATACATATAAAGGAAACTTTGGAAGTTATAACAAATGTGTTTCTTATTCCAAAAATAAGCAGTATGGTGGATGTTATACCTATACAAAAGGTGGCATTGAATGGTTAAGTAAGCCTATTGTAAGAGGTAGATATTATATAAATCCAGGTTATGACCCTCACTCACAATTCCCAAGCCATAATTATTTTGTAGATAATAGAGGATTCTACCGAGCTGATTATGGATGGAGTGTTTGTGATGATGTATGTTCTTGGGTTGGATGTGGCAGTAAATCATATTTAAATTATGGAGAAGCTGAAAACGACTACACAAGTAATATAGAAAAATATAATAGTTTAGTTAGTAAATGTGAAGCTGCAGCATCATGCTCAACTAAAACAGCAGAATTTACAATCAGTGTTGATTATACAAAGAATAAAGAAACAAAAATAACAACAATAAATTTCCCATATAGTACAACTAGCAATAGTAAAACAGATAAATTAGGTACATGTAAAGATGAGAATAATACATCTTCAACAGCCTGCAATTCAAGTGGAAAAACAGATAATAATAAATCAACAATTTGTAAAACAAGACCAAACGGAAGTGTTATTTTACAATATGCTGGTTGCTACAATAATTGTGAAAATAATAATTATTATATGACTGAGTGGAGTTTCCCAGGTACCTGGATGAATGGAAAAACTGGTGAAATATCATATGTTGATAAATCAAATTTCAAAGGTTGGAGAACAGAAAAGCAAAAATTCTGTGTTCCACTTGATGCAAAAAATGTAAATACAAAATGGTGGAGTAAATATTATGCTCATATATTAAGTGATACAAAGCTTCAAGAGTATAAAGACAAATATAATATTGATTTTACATCATTAAGAAATATTGCAGGAGCCGAAAGCGATGTAGATAGCTGGAATATTAAGGGAAAAGTTACTAAATTTGGATATATTGGTTGGGATATTGATGTTAGTTGCTTCTATTCAATGAATAAACCAACTACTACTTGTACTGGTGATAATTGCAATAGTGCTCGTGTTAGAACAGTAGACTTGAAAAATTTGTTCCCAGTTACTGAAAGTGGTTCTAGCAATACAAGTAGTACTAGTAGACAACCAGGATTCAACTGGACATCTAATGCGTTAATAACTAATGATAGAGTTCACGATACTGGAAGTACAATTAGAAACGGCACTTCATCAAGTTCAGGATATTTCTCAAATCCAAGTAGTTATGCTGAAAATGTTCAAAAAATTGGTTATAAAGTATATTCTGATAAATATCTTGATTATGAATTTACTATAACACCTTCTGAATTAAAGACATTAAAAAGGAATGTATCTGATAATAATTATACTAACTATAATGGAAACATAAAACAAGGCAAAGATGGTGTCTCAAGATATAAAAGTAACATAATTCATGGTAGTACAATAAAAGATAAAAAAGTTACTGAAAACTTTGATTGTAATAATATGGAAAACTATCAGAATGGTTGCTAATGGAGGTGAAGAAAGTATATGAATAAAGGTATGCTTACTGTTGGAATAATTTTATTAAGTTTAATTGCATTACTACTAATAAATGTATTAACAAATTATTCTACTGGCAGTGAATTAGATTATTATTTAATTAAAGAAACAACAACAGCTGCAATGGTTGATGCAGAAGATTATGATTTTATTAGAAACTGTGGAGTTCCTAGAATCGATAAAGAAAAGTTCATTGAGAGCTTTCTTTATCGTCTAGCTTCAAATGTTGACACAACAAGAGGATATAAAATTGGTTTTTATGATATCAATGAAGTTCCTCCTAAAGTTAGTGTAAAAGTTGATTCGTTAACAACATTAAGTTTCAAAGCAAAAGATGCTTCTGGAAAAACAAATAATGAAGCTGCTGATATTACAACTAGTTATGATGCAATACTTGAAACTCCATATAAGATGGATGTAACAGTTGACACAGGATTAAAAGATAAAAAAAGTGATATGTGCAAATTAAGTAAATACAAAATTAATGAATAAGGAGGATAAGAATGGGAAATTTATCTACAAGTTTAAAAAAATTTTTACAAAATAAAAATACAGTTACTGTAGTTGGTGTGATTCTAGCAATTGTTGTCTTGTACGTTGCATATACAATACGTATAAGAAGTTCTATCAATCCAGTATCTGTTCCTTATGCAACTGAAAAAATTTATTCTGGAACTCAAATAACAAAAAATCAAGTTGGTACTATCGAAGTACCTCCTTCTATGTTAGAGGGAGAAGTAATAACAGATGCTAGTCAAATAATTGATAAGTATGCAGCTGCTGATACAGTAATTCCAGAAGGTAGTTTATTTTATAAAAGTGCAGTTGTTGAGAAAGAACAATTACCAGATAATATCATTCTAGAGTATCCAAAGGGTTATGTTTTATATAACTTAACAGTTAATTCAAATTCTACATATGGTAATTCAATTTATCCAGGCAATTATATTGATATTTATTTTAAGGCTGTTAATAAAATTGATGAATCTGATCAAACACAATTAACAGCAGCTGCTGATCAGGTAATTTTAGGAAAATTTATATCAAATATTAAGGTACTTGCTGTAAGAGATTCTACTGGTAAACCAGTATTCCAAAACTTAGATGAAAACAGAACTCCTGCTATGGTAATATTTGCTGTACCAGAAGAGTACTATATTCTTCTAAAGAAGTCTGAATTTATGCAAACATATGATACAACATTGATTCCAGTTCCAACAAACGAAAGTTTAAAAGATGAACCTGCCGATTTAGAGATGAGTAGTGATACATTAAAGAACTGGATTAATAATCATACATATTATGATGTAAATTAATTATTAAAATAAAAAGGGATGTGAGTTAAATGAATGAAAATATATTTGATAAATTAGATTTTGGACCATTTCGTTCATTACTTGATAATGATGACATAACAGATATTTCCTATGATAATGGTGGTCAAATTTGGGTTCGTTCTTTAACTCAAGGTTCCATGAGAGTTGAAGTTGAAGGAGCAACTCCAGAATTTGTTGAAAAACTTGCTTTTCAATGTTCCAATGTCATGGGTACAACTTTTAATAATGCAAAGCCATTTCTTGATGCAGAATCTTCAGAATTACGTCTGAATTTCGTTCATCAATCTATAGCAACAAATGGAATTGCCTTAGTTATTCGTAAAACTCCCGCTAAAATAAGATTAAATAAAGATAAGTTAATTAAAGAAGACTATTTTACTCCAGCTATACATGATTTTTTAATTAAATGTGTTGAAGGTCATTGTAATATAATGGTTGCTGGAGAAACTGGTTCAGGTAAAACTGAATTTGTTAAATATTTAGCAGCTCATACCAAAACAGAAGAAAAAATTATAACAATTGAGGATACATTGGAATTGCATCTTGATAAAATATTTCCACAAAGAGATATTGTTGCAATGAAAACAAATAATGTAGCAAGTTATTCTGACGTATTAGTTACATGTATGCGTCAAAATCCAAAATGGATATTGCTTTCAGAAGTACGTTCAGCTGAAGCTGTTTCTGCTGTTCGTAACTCTATTTCATCAGGACATAATATTTTATCAACTATTCATGCTGATAAAGCATCTGCTATCCCATATCGTTTATATTCATTAATGGAAACAGATTTGGATGTTAATCAGTTTTTGAATACAATTTACCGTTATATTCAAATTGGAGTTCATATTAAAGCATTTTATAGTAAACAATATGGCAATTTTCATCGTGAAGTTGATGAAGTTACTGAATTTTATGTTGATGATGAAAATAAGCCAATTTCTCATACAATCTATCAAAAGATAATGGGAAAAGTTATGATGTGTAAACCAAGTGCTCATTTGATTGAATATCTGGACAATCAAAATATTAATGTCTATGAAATAATTAAAGATTTACCAGATGAAATGCCAGTTGTTGAATTAAAAGATGATGATACAATAAACTTTGTTAATGCTTCAAGTAATAATGCAAGTTTGAAAGAAAACGTAGAAGTTACAAAACAATCAACACAAAATATTGTTCCTGAACAGCAAAAAAATTTATCAATTGGTAATACAGGTAATATTACAGTGTCTACACAACAACAAGATATTCAACATCCAGTGCAAATTCAAAAAAATGCTCAGGTACCTCAGCAATCGGTTACACAAAATGTGTTATCGCAGAAAAATATACCACAATCTAGTCAGCCAGTAATACCACAGCTTAATCCACAACAAATTGTTATGCCAATACAAAATGCAAATCAGCAAGTAGCACCATATAGACCTCCAATTATTACTAAATTAGGAGAATAGAATGGAGTTGATTATATGTATATTGAAGAACTAATAATAATTATTGTATTTGTTTTAGGAATATATCTATATAGACATTATAATGGAGATAATGTAGGAAAATATGTTACACAACAGATACAAGGAATGTATGATAAATTTTCTCCTTATTCATTTAAGGTTGTTCGTGAAAAGACAAAGCAATTAGGACAAGAATATACAGTAAAACAATATACACTTCAAGTTACATTAATTGCTGGATTTGCTGCAATAGTCTCTTATCTATATTTTTACAATCTAATAATAAGTATTATTTATGTAATAATTGCTGTTTCATTTGTTCCATATTTAGCATATCTTCGTTGTAAAAGAGTATATTCAGAGTTTATATTTGAACAAATACAAGTATATACTTCAAATACTATTATGGAGTTTGGTACCACACAATCTTTTGTTAAAGCAATTGAAGGAGTAGCTGATTCTGGTGTTTTAGAAGACCCTGTTTTAAGTGATGTTAGACAAATGATTACAATGTGTTATGATAATGGAACAATTGATGACGCTTTAGAATATATGAGTAAATTGTATCCATATTATATTGTAAAAAATATGCATCAATTATTTTTACAAATCACAAATGAAGGAGCTCAAAATTCTGCAGATTCACTTGAAAATATGCAATTAGATATAGATATGTTAGTTGAAAGTGTCTATCGTGATAGAATCGATAGAGCATCATTTCATAAACGTTTTTTGCAATTTGGCGTTGTTCTATATTTATTAGTAATGCTAGTTCAATACTTGCTTGGTAGGGAAACATATTTACTACTTCTTGAAAGATGGTATGTTCAATTTCTAATGCATGGAGTTTTAATTGTTAATACATTTTTCTTACTAAAAGGTGAAAAATATTATAATGAGAATGTAGGTGCTGAATAATGGAAATTTTAATTGTTGGTGCAATAATAATATTTGTTTTAATTTATAATAATACAATTGATAAAGACAAATTTTATGCTGATAATCAAAAATATCTAGAAGCATTAAAAGAAGATGATTATCAGTTCTTGGTATATGCAAGATATGGGGAAAATGTTGATATTGATCAATTATTTTCTCAAAGAGTTACATATGCCTTTATTGCTTTACTTATAGTTTTAGTACTATCAATTTCCGGAAATACATCTGCAGAAATAATAAATTCTCAGTTTTTCTTAAATTTAGTATTTTCTGTAGCTATAGCAGCTCTTGTATTTAAAATGCCATATTTTCAAATAAAAAGTTATTATAAGAAACATCTTCATGATATTGATATTATGTTACCATATTATTTAAAAGGATTAGAAATTCTTATTCAACATTATACTGTTCCAGTAGCAATAGGTAAAAGTATAAAAGACGCTCCAGAAATATTTAAACCAGGTTTAAGAAGAATGGTTGATAGAATTAATTCTGGTGATTCATCAGTCGATCCATATATGGAATTTGCTAATACATATCCTGTAAGAGATTCAATGAGAATGATGAGACTTTTATATAGACTAGGAATTGGTTCACAAGAGAGAAAACAAGAAAGACTTATGATGTTTTCTAGAAATGTATCTTCATTACAAAATAAAGCAAGAGAGACAAAATATAAAGAAAGACTTGATTATATGGAAAATCAAACAATGATTATGCTTGTTGTAACCGGTATTGGAGTAATGCTTGTAATTTTAATTTCTATGACAACAATAATTTAAAAATTTATTATAAAATATTGATAATATTTAATAAATTTGATAAAATAAAAATGATTATCATGAAAGGATAGGTGATATTAATGAAGGCAGCAACAGGTGAATTAAACTTGACTGTAATTACGTTATTAGCAATCGCAGCAGTTATAGCTTTTTTCTGGCTAATGTTCCCACAAATACAAAAATCAATAAATTCTCAATGGAATAATATTTCTACATATAAAGGAGATTAATAGGAGTTATTTATGAGGGAATCTTTTAGTGGTATTGTAAATATTTTCTTTATTGCTATTTTTCTTGTAATAATATCTGGAATATTGGCTTTGATTGTTTCATATACAAAAGCATTTAAAATGAAGAATATTATTATTTCCACTATAGAACAATATGAAGGATCAGGATGTACAAATGATTCTTCTTATTGTTATAAAAAGATACAAGAAAGAGCTAAAAATTATCGATATAATGTTGGCAATTTAAAATGTCCTAATGATTTTTCAAAAGTTGGAAATTTGTATTGTATTAAAGAAACACATAACAAAGATAATAAATATTTCTATACAGTTATAACTAGAGTTGATTTCTATTTTCCTGTAATTAGCGATTTTTTTAGTTTTAATTTTTTTGAAACATCTGGGGATACACAAGAAATTGTAAAACCTAGTTAGAAGGTGGTTATATGAGTGATAGTCTTGGCGGAACAGTAGTAATCGTAATTATTGTTGTTTTTATCACATTAGTTTCTGGATATATGGCTTTTAATATTAATTATACTAAAGCTTTTAAAATGAAAAATAAAATTATCGATACTTATGAGAAATACAATGGTGCATGTAATACGGCGACAGACTGCAATAAAGAAATAGAAAATTATGCTAAAGAAATTGGATATAATACAGAAAGATTTAATTGTTCAAAAGGTACAGCTCATGGTACTATTGGTAAGTATTGTGTTTATGAAGTCACAGTAGCTAGTGAATATAGTGAATCGGATAAAAACGCAATATTTAATGGCAATGATTTTTGCGACGATTATAGAAAATATTATGAAATTACAACAAAACCAGAGACACCAAAAATACCAATATTTTATTACTTTTTTAGAAATACAGGTTATTTTTCTGTTTCAGGAAATACAAAAATTTTATGTAATGATGGATAAATAAAAAGGAGGTTGGTAAACTGTGAATGTTATTGTAGCAAATGAACAACAAAATCAACTTTCTAATTTAGATATCGATATAATAAAAAGTATTTCAGGAGTTTATGAAGCTTATGAAATAGTTGAAATGTTTAAAAATTTTTTCTTTAATATGATGATTTTAGATGTTACAGCATTAAAAAATTATAAAGATATTAGAACATATGAAGTTCTAGCAAGTGGCTTAGAACCAAGTAAAATTATATTTTTATTACCTGAAGGAAGTGAGATAACAACACCTAATTTTTTATCACACCTTATTTCACTAAAAATATATAATTTTACTACCAATGTAAATGGAATAAATTATTTATTAAAAAAAAGAAATACATTAAAAGATGTAGAACAAATAGTTAAAATGGCAAACATGAAAGATTCTAGCGATACTGGTGCCGCTGTAGCAACTATTTCAAAAAATAATTCAAACAAAGTTATTCATATATTAGGAATTAAAAATATAACAGATGGTGCTGGAGCAACGACATTTATATATCTTTTAAAGAAAGAATTATCATTAATTTATGGTAAAGAAAATATAGTTGCCATCGAGATTGATAAGAACGATTTTAAATTGTTTGTTGAAAAAAATATGTACTCAACTGATCACGATAATTTAAATAATTTATTATCCAAATTTTCAAGTTCAAAAGTAATATTAGTCGATTTAAATAATTATACTGATGAAAGTTTTTGTAATGATATAATTTATTTAATTGAACCGAGTACAATTAAATTAAATAGATTAGTTAGAAAAGATAGAAATATATTTACTAGGCTAGTTAATAAAAAAGTTGTCTTAAATAAAAGCTTACTATTAAATAATGATATTTATGACTTTGAGAGTGAAGCAGGAATAAAAGTTTTCTATAATATGCCACCTCTTGATGAAAGAAAAAGAAATTCAATAGTTCATGATTTTTTAAATAAATTAGGCTATTTTGAAGAAGATCATGAAAATAATAATTCTTCAAAAATATTTGGATTATTTAGAAGATAAATAATTGACAAAATTAGTATTATAATTATATAATTATTTTAGTAAATATTGTTTTTAGCAATAAAATTTAGATAGGAGTTGATTTAGATGGATCTTGATGCATGTGGTGGTTTACTTCCAATTGTTAAGGTTATTAGACAAGGACTTTTTCCTTTATTTCAAATAGGTATTCCAATAGTTTTAATTATATATGGAACAATTGATTTAGGTAAGGCAGTAATTGCTAGTGATGAGAAAGAAATAAAAGCCGCTCAAAGTAGATTAATAAAAAGATTTATATATGCTGCTATGGTATTCTTTGTAACTACCTTAGTTTCAGTTTTAATGAACATGATTTCAAAAGGTGGAGAAGGAGATACAACAAGTTGGAAATCATGCTGGAGAGCTGCTGGTAATTAGTATTTTTAAAAAATAGTATTCTTACTATTTTTTTTGTGTTATAATTTATGATATAATAATGTCGGAGTGATTTCATGAAAAATATTAAATCTTTTGTTTTTGTAATATTAACCAGTTTGTTAATCGTTCTACCATTAAATTCTTACGCTACAGATTGTAGTGGATTATTAGGTAATCCTAATGACGAAAACAGTGTCGCTTGGTTAATTCAAACACTTTTAAATTATACAAGAATATTAGGCCCTCTTGCAGTTATTATTTTAAGTAGTATTGATTTTGCTAATGTTATTATCCGTAGTGATGATGATGCAATGGCTAAAGCAAAGAAAAAGTTAATAAGAAGATTAATTATAACTGCTTTACTTTTCTTCGTTCCAACAATAGCAAATGTATTACTAAATATATTTGGTATTACAGGTAATCCAACTTGTGGAATAAACTAGAGGCAAATGAGGTGATATTTTATGATAGAATCTGATTTAAGTGCACAAAATATAATTCTTGATGGAATTAGAAAAATCTTTTCCCTTCTAGATTTAGTTTTTTTTAATTTAATGAATTTTATGTATCAACTATTTTTTAATGTCGCTTCTGCCGATATATTTAGTAATGATATGATACTAAAATTTTATGGTCGTATTCAGGTAATACTAGGAGTCTTTATGATGTTTCAATTGACTATGTCAATATTAAGAGGAATAGTTAATCCAGATGAATTTTTTGAAAGTGGAAAAGGGGTTAATGGAAGTGGATTTTCATCTATCATTATGAGAATTGTAACATCTCTTTTAATGCTTGCATTACTTACTCCAATTAGTATTCCAAATGCTAGTAATGAATATGAAAAACAGATAAATAATAATGGAATATTATTTGGTACATTATATTCTTTACAACACAGAATTCTTGCTAACAACACCTTAGGAAGACTAATTTTAGGTAATGAGAGTACTCAATCAAATTTATTAGATGATGATTCTGAAAATGATAGTGATAGTGAACTGGCAAAATCTTCTAGGACATTTACTTCCACAATTGTAAAAACTTTTTATAAAATAAATTTATTACCAGAAGATAAGAGAGCTAATCATTCAACTGATGGTGATGATGCTGGAGATCCAGAAAATAGAGTTTGTAGTGGTGATATAGATCAAGGCGGTTTTTTGACTAATTATAAGAAAGAAGATTCTGATTTTAACGAAATTATATTATCAGTTAATGATACTTGTGATACTAGCAGCATTCCATTTTTCAATGCTATTTCAAAAGCTTTAAAATCATTAATTGGAAGTAATCATTATTTAGTTGCTTATACTTATTTCTTAGGAGGAGTAACTGCATTAATTTTTTCAGCAATTTTGCTTTCTTTCACAATAGATGTTGCTATACGAGCAATTAAGTTAGCTATACTGAGATTAATTGCTCCAATTCCAATTATTAGTTATATGGATCCTAAACAAGGAAAAGATGGCTCATTCAAGGCCTGGACAAAAACATTATCTACAACATATCTAGATTTATTTTTAAGATTATCAATTATCTACTTTGCCTTCTTCTTAATAGAAAGTATAATGACAGGTGGTTTACAAATTAATACAACTAGTGGTATAGTTGGAGGATTATCAACATTAATCATTTATATTGCTATATTTATATTTGCCTTCCAAGCACCTAAGTTTATTAAAGAAGCATTAGGTATAAAAGATAGCTTTAGTTTATTTGGAGGATTTGGTTCTATTTTAGGTGGTGCTGCACTTGCTGCTGGAACTATTGGTTCAGCAGTAACTGGTGCCCGTTCTAGTTGGGCAGTAACGAGAGATGGAGAAGGAATCCATAAATTTGGTGCATTAAATGTAGGTCGAGCTATAGCCGGTGGAATAGCAGGTGGAGTTACTGGGGTTAGTGCTGCAGCTAAAGCTTTGAGTAGTGCTAAAGATCATCCTGGAAGTGCTGTAATACAAGCTTATCAAAAACAAAATGCTGCAAAGTATTCTCAAGGTGATGCTGGTTCAACATTGTTTGGTCGTATCGGAACAACAGCTACAAGATTATTTACCGGTGAATCAACTGCTTCTAGAAATGAAAGAAACATTTCTAATCTTGAAGCTAGACAAAGTGCTTTGGATGCTATTAAAAAGCGTGTTAGTGGAGAAATGGTAAAACAAGATTGGACATATGGTTCTTTAGGAATTAATGATAATAGAGGAAATACAATTGGAAATGTAAATTATAAAAGTTTTATGGCAGAGTATGAGGCTGCAAAATCTAGAGGTGATGGTATAGTAAGATTTACTGATCAGTCTGGTACACAGCACGAGATAAGTTTTGCCGATGCTGATCGTCAAAAGGGATATTTGCTTAAAAACAATGAGGATAGTTATATTAGAGAAATTGTTAATGGCACTAATGGACATACTGATGTTGAACTTACAAGTTTGATTCAAGATGCTCAAGCAAAAGGTGGAGCTTACTTATATGATAGTGTCACTAATTCATATCTTTCTAATACTAGTGGTGGTGTTATTAACTCTAGGGATTCTTATACAAAGACATCAGAAGGTATTGGACAAGAAATTCGTGATGCTAAACGTGCAAATTCTAAGGCTAAGGCTGATGATATGTATGCTGGTAAAAAATAATATAAAGTTGGAGTGTGATACATGTGTATAATAACTATTTAATCCCTGCCAATACTAAGAGGGGACAATTAATATTAGGTATTTTTAGACCAATAGATTTATATTTATTTGGTAGTGGAGTATTTGTAACAATTATATTGCTTGCTTTTTGTCCATTGTCATCAACAGCCGTTACAATTCTCGTTTTAAGTCCGGCTTTAATTACTGCGTTTTTGGTAATGCCGGTACCATATTATCATAATATGTTAGTTGTTATATTAGAGGCTTATCAGTTTTTTACTAATAGGCAAACATATAGATGGAAAGGTTGGTGTTATAAAAGTGGCAAAACAAGGAAGCGTTAGTGGTTTTACAGAAGATTGGTTACCTGTAAGAGCTATTCAAAATAATATGATTATTACAAGAAATGGATTTAAAGTTACAGGAGTTAAAATTACTCCTAAAAATATATTTATTTTAGATCCAGATACACAAGATAATATACTAATTGGTCTAAGAAACTTCTACAATACAATAGACTATGAATTTTGGCTAGTTGTTGCCGATAGACCAGTTGATATATCAGTTTATATGTCTCAAATGCAATTACTTCTTAATGAAACAACATCTCCAGCAGTCAGAAAACTTATTTTACAAGACATAGATAAAGGAGAAAAATTCATTAGAAATAATGTTGTCGACACAGAGTATTATTTCTTATTTAAATCAAAGGATACAGATTTATTACAGAAACGTGTTAGACAAATGATTAATGGACTTGCTACTTGTGGAATGAATGCATCTCTTGCAAGTAATTCTGATTTAAGATTAATACTTGAAAACTTCCTTAATGGAGGTAATACTACAGAGTTTGGAACGGTGATGCCAGTATGAGTATAGGTTTAAGAAGTCAATTAGCACCTAAGGGGCTAGATTTTAAAAGTGATCCAAGTTCTTTCTTTATTAGTGATAAATATGCAACTATATTAACTGTTGTATCATATCCGAAGTATATTTCACCAGGTTATTTATCATCTCTTACTAACATGTCTGGAATAAAGGTTGTAATTAAACACATCCCCGTTCCCTTTCAAGATATGGCTAAAATGTTAAATAAACAAGTAGCTGATTTGAAAGAAAGATATCAAAATGAAAGAGATCAGACCGTAAGAGAAAGAATTAGACAAGATGCCGAAAGTTTGGAATATTTTACTTCAATGCTTGCTGGTAGTCAGGCTCGTATTTTCGACTTTCAAATGCATATCATGATTACAGCTGATACTAAAGAAGATCTTGAATTAAAAAAATTAAATGTTAAAAATTATCTTGACGCCATGGAATTAAAAGCAGTAGCCTTAAGATTTGAACAAGAAAAAGTATTAAAATCAATTATTCCTGTTTTCCCATCTCAAGATATTGAGCAAAGAATTGGAACTCCAATTCCATCTGTTACAATCAGTGCCATGTATCCATTCATATTTGATAGTTTAAAAGATCCAGGCTTATCTACTTTACTTGGTGTAGATTTTTCTGGTGGAGTAATTCTATTCAATCAATTCTTATATAAAATACGTAAAGAAAATAATAGAAATAATGCAAATATGATTATTCTTGGAACATCTGGTTCAGGTAAAAGTACAGCAGCTAAACTTCTTTTAAGAACACATATTAGAAATGGTTGTCAAATAGTCATAATTGACCCTGAAGATGAATTCAGAGAAATTACCAGATCATTTGGAGGAGACACTGTTGATATTGGTAAAGGTGGAGAATATGGACTTATTAATCCACTTGAAATTGTTATAGATGCTGATGAAGAAGAAATTAGACAAGGACTTGGCTATACAGTTTTGACCAGAACCCTTCAATTTTTAAAAGCATTTATGAAATACTATGATCCTTCAATTGAAGAATCTGTTCTAACAATGTTTTCTGAAGTTGTTCAAGATACATATAAAAGATTTGGTATAGATTTTAATACAGACTTTTCTAGATTTACCTCAGCTGATTATCCTACTTTTAGTGATGTGTATGCAACTATAAAAGGTCGACTTATGTCAATGACTGAACAGTCACAAGAAC
Organism: uncultured bacterium; assembly: GCA_900314225.1. GTDB lineage: Bacteria > Bacillota_I > Bacilli_A > RF39 > UBA660 > UBA3789. Next base: position 22,247 of record OMUM01000185.1, read on the forward strand.
GCGATATTATGGAAAAACTAGAACTAAAAGTTAGGCCGATTACAAAAGAATTAAGATTCTATTTTGATGGTCATACAACTTTGAAAAAAGGTAGCGATTTCATGGTATTTAATATTAAGGAATTAATGAACAGTGATTCTAATGTAAGAAATGCCTTATTCTTTAATGTATTAAAATATGCTTGGGGACTATGTCTAGATTTCAACGTTGATACAGTATTAATGGTTGATGAAGCACACGTATTATTAGGTGACAATAATGCTCTAGGTGCTGACTTTTTAGCACAAGTTCAAAGACGTGCTCGTAAATATAATACAGGAACAATAATAATCACCCAGCAACCTTCAGACTTTTCTGATCCTTCTGTTATTACACAAGGTAAAGCAATTTTTGATAACTCATCATATTATCTTGTTATGGGACTTAGAAAGCAAGCTGTTGAAGATTTATCAAAATTAATTGATTTAAATGAAAGTGAAAAAGAAAGTATAAAACATTATTCTCAAGGAGAGGCCTTATTTGTATGTGGAAATAGAAGAATGAGAATTAATGTTGCGGTTACGCAAGAGGAACTAGACTCCTTTGGTATCGGAGGCGGTTTCTAAAATAAATATTTAAGTGTTAGGTGGTGGTATCAGTGGCAAAGCAAAATAATCAAACAAGTGAAGAAAATGAAACAGCACGAGCTAATAAAAATAATGCTAATAATATAAGAAATGCTGCTGATATTGCTATAGCTTCAAAGAATCCATATGCTATGGCTGCTGGTGGAGCTGTTAAAGCAGCTGATAAATTAACCGGTGGAAAAGCATCTGAAGCCTTAGGTAAAGCACTAACGCATGCTAACAGTAGCATGCCTGGAGGAAATCTACGACAAAAAGCTTTAAATAATATAAATGAAAGTGGTTTGGGAGACAAAGTAGGAAAAGCTGTCTCAATGAAAAATCAAATGGCTGGTAAAAATGGTACTAGTAAAGCCAATGAAGATTCTAAGCCAAATAATACTGAAAAAAGCAATAAAAATAACAATCAAAATAATATTCCTACTAATAATGCAAATACTTCTGGAGGAGAACAAAACAGTTCTCCTTCTTCTAGTACACCAAGAGCTCCTTTTAGAGATAGCTTTTTTGACAAGCATAAAAATGATAATGCGAAAGATGATTCTGCTAAATCTAAAAGTTCTGGAATTTTTTCTGGAATGGGAACAATAACAAAAGTAATAATCATTTCCTACTTTCTTGGGATACTTGGTATTATTCTTTTTATAATATTGATACTAAGCATTGTAAATTCTAATATATCTAATTATGATGACGCTTTTGGTATTAGCCAAGAAATGGGAGAAGAAACAGGCAACTATATCCATGGTGGAAGTACAGAACAAAATGATTTTTATAAAAGAATTAATAATGTTAAATTAAGCTATCAAGCAGAAGGAAAATCAATAGATGGTTTGAAAATAGTTGCTGTTTATACTATTTTGAAAAAAAATGGAGCAAATGTTAGCTATGACAAATTTGGCGAATCAGAAATCAAAGAAATTGCCGACGCCATGTTTGATGAAAGTAATACATATAATGAAGAAACATTTAAAAACAATTTAATTAACAACATATTTCCTAAATATTTGCCTGAGTCTACTAAAAGTGAAAGAAAAAATATGGCTGATGATGTTTTCGAGTATATAGATAATTACTATAGTCTGATTGGAAAAGAAAAAAATAGTGATTCTGTCTGTTCATCTACTGGAAGTTGTAGTTATAATATAAAAGGTTATTATATTAATGGAAAAGGTAATGTTAAAGAAGATATTCAAATAAGCAATTTATATGTTAGATTGATGCAATGTGGAACAGGAAATGGACATAATTATGGTGGTACTTTTGGACAACCATTAGAAGGTGAAGAATTAGTTCCATTTGAAAAATATGTTTTAGGAGTTGCCTATCAAGAAATTGGACCAAGTTCACCAAAAGAAGCAATTAAAGCACAAATGATTGCAGCAAGAAGCTTTATATTGGCTCGTCATGCTGATATGGGTGGATGGAGAACCTTAAAAGAAGAAAGTGATGGCAAATGGGTTTTACAAGTTGCAGCTTGTACACAAGATCAAGTATATTGTGATCCAGATAAAGGTTGCTCTGGAACTGATGGACAATGGGGACAAGTATATAGTGGATTAGGACACGGTTCATTTCAAAGAGCTGCCATGGCCAAAGATTCACCGCTTAGAACCTATGCTAATGAAACCGCCGGAGAAGTGCTAGTAAATAATCAAGGCTATATAGTATACACAGATTATGGATCAACAATTCAAAATAAATTTATAAGTTTAGCTAAATCAGGTCTTGATTATAAGCAAATATTATTACAGGTCTATGGTGGACAAAAGCATAATGCTTCTAGTATCCAAAAAAACAACTGTGGTGGTTCATCTTGTGTCAATGCTGCCAGTGGAGATTATGCTAATTGGAAGCAATATCAAGGTTCTTGGATTAATGTTCAAGTTGGTAATAGCGGTAGAACAATTAAAGATATTGGTTGTTTAGTTACATCTGTATCAATGCAAATAGCAAGAAGTGGAGTTCAAACAAATATTTCAAACTTTAATCCTGGTACTTTTGTAGAGTATCTAAATTCTCATGGAGGATTTGCCTCAGGTGGAAACTTTGTATGGTCAGCCGCAACATCCGCTGCTCCTTCATTTAAATTTGTTGGTAAAGCAAGTCTTTCAGGATTATCAAAAGATCAAAAATTAAATAAAATAAAAGAAGTAGTTAATCAAAGTGAAGTATATGCGGTAGCAGAAGTTAAAGGTAATACTGGACAACATTGGGTAGCAATTGATAGAGTAGAAGGCGATAAAGTTTATATGATGGACCCAGGAAGTACAGCAACTGATATGTGGGCACAATATCCTTGGTCAAATACTTCAGAAATAGCTTACTATAGAGTAGGATAGGTGATAAAATGGATAATAAAAAAACTTATATATTTTTAATGACAATAGTTATAGCCTTTGGAATAATAATGTATTTTGTCTTTGCTAAACCAAATATTAAAAGTGGGAAAGATTCAGCTACTTTTATTGTAGGAGATAATACTATTTGGAAATATAATAATAAAAAATGGCTAAATATTACATTATCATCTTCTATAAAAAAACTAAATTGGCAAAAATATAAAGTTTTTTCTGATAATAAATTTCTTGGTACCTATCAACTAATGTATAATGATAAATGGTATGCTTTTACTGATAAAAATAAAGCAGTAAATTTAAATGGAAAAATTTTTGCTTATAAATCAAATTACAATATTAATTTATTGCAATTTGAAAGTAAAGAAATAACTCCTGATGATTACGTTTATCAAGTATTATCTAATAATAATATTAGTTTATCAAGTAAGCTTACATCATTATCAAAAACTGATATTGATTTTGATAATGATGGAAAGCTAGAATCATTTTATATAGTTAGTAATGCCTTTGCTGATAATTTTAGTCCTGAATATACATTTGCTTTTGTATTTATGGTAAAAGATAAACAGATATATGAAATATATAAAGACATAAGTAAAAATGAATTTTATAATGGTTGTAAACCATATTTTACATCTTTTTTAGATATTAATAATGATAATATATATGAGTTTATTTTAAGTTGTGGAAAATATAGTATAGAAGAAGAAGTCAATATGTTATATCAACTTGATAATGATAACTTTAAAATATTAATTTCTAATTAATAAATAATGACATTAGTTAAAAGTTACGTTATAATAAAAACTAGAAAGGGAGTAGTGATATATGAAATTAAAATTGAGGATAGATTCAGATGATTTATTAATTTTTATTGTATTCGCAATCTTTTTACTTTATATAGTTGCTATTGGTGTAGTTAATGTTCATTCGTTTGCTACACAAGGAGTTTTATCAGGATTAAATCCTTTTCCAGCATTTGCTCCCGAAACTATTTTTTCAACATTTGTAGTTTATTTTGTTTGCATTTTAATTCTATTATTAAGTGTAAGCTCTTATATTTTTGATAGAGATAAAGGTTTTGGAATAACTACTGATAAAAAGGATAAAGGATATTCTAGATGGGCCAAAGATAAGGAAATGAAAGAAGAATTGGAATGTGTAAAAATTACCCAAAAAAATTCAAAAGCTGCTGGGATCCCTCTTATTTTGAATGATGAAGAAATGTGGGTTGATAATGGTGAATACCATTCTCTAGTAATTGGTGCTACTGGATCAGGTAAAACACAAACCGTAGTCTTACCAATGATTTATAGTTTAGCTAAAGCACGCGAATCTATGATTATTACCGATCCAAAAGGTGAACTTTATGAAAAGACAAGTAATATGCTTAGATCTCGTGGTTATCAAATATTACTTTTAAATTTTCGTGATCCACAAAGTGGTAATGCCTGGAATCCAATGACATTACCATATCAAATGTATAAAAATGGAAATCAAGATAAGGCTATAGAGTTACTAGATGATTTGGCTATGAATATACTATATGATCCTTCAAATAAAAACGCTGATCCATTCTGGGAAAAAACTTCAGCAGATTATTTTGCCGGTGTTTCACTTGGTTTATTTGAAGATGCTAAACCAGATGAAATAAATATTAATAGTGTTAATCTTGTAACAACTGTCGGTGAAGAAAAGTTTGGTGGTTCTACTTATATAAAAGAATATTTTAATGCTAAGGATCCAGCCAGTCCAGCAGCAGTTGATGCATCAAGTACAATCATGGCTCCAAACGAAACAAAGGGTAGTATTTTATCAGTATTTAAGCAAAAGGTTAAGTTATTTGCATCACGTGAAAACTTATCAGAAATGCTTTCACATAGTGATATTAATTTGGAGTCTATTGGTGAGAGACCAACTGCTGTGTTTATTGTTATCCAAGATGAAAAAAAGACATATCATGCCTTAGTTACAATCTTATTAAAGCAAATATATGAAACTTTAATCGCAACTGCACAAAGACATGGTGGACAACTACCAGTAAGAACAAATTTCTTGCTTGATGAATTTGCTAATATGCCACCATTAAAAGATGTCACAACAATGATTACCGCTGCTCGTTCTAGAAAAATTAGATTTACAATGATAATTCAAAACTTTGCTCAATTAGATGATGTATATGGTAAAGAAGAAGCAGAAACTATCAGAGGTAACTGTGGTAACATTATTTACTTAATTACAACAGAACTAAAAGCTCTAGAAGAAATATCAAAAATGTGTGGTGAAGTAAAGTCTAAAAAGGATGACAAAACAGCTTCAACTCCACTTGTAACAGTTTCAGACTTACAAAGAATGAAACAATTTGAAGTAATAATTTTACGTATGCGTAAACAACCATTTAAAACTAAATTTACTCCATTTTTCAAGTTAAATTGGGGAAGAAAATATCCAGTTGCTAAATATCCATTAAGAAAAAAACAAGAAGTACATACTTTTGATATAAAGACATTTGTTAAAGAACAAAAGAAGAAAAAATTACTTGAAATGATGAATGCAGCTGACGAAGAGGATAAAATAAATCAATCTTTACCTGGAAATAGGGAAAATCAGATGCATAATGCACTCCCTCCAGAGTTACAAGCAATTCGTAATAATAGAAATAATAATAATAATAGTGTTCCTGAATTTTTTTCAAATAAAAATAATTCTAGTAATAAAGATATTCCTGATTTTGAAACATTTAAAAGGCAAATGGAACAAAGCAATCCTTTTGAACCAAAAATAAATAATAATAATTTTGCAACAACACCAGTCAGTCAGACAGCACTTACTGAAAACGATAATGATGACGATATAGATTTTGATGTAGATGAATTAGTTAAGAAGATAGATGCAAAAATTGCCGAACTTGAAGCTGAAGAGAAGAAAGAAGCAGAAGAAAAAAAGCAACAAGAACAAGCTACTTCAACTACAGCCCCAACTACTGTTGCAACAACACCTATTAATAGTATTAATTCTATTTATAATACTTCAGAAAACCAACAGGTATCTAATAAAAATATTCCTGATGTTTCTAGTAAACAGGCAGAATCTAGTCCTCAAACATCAGATCTAAACTTGGATGATGATGACGATGATGATTTCTTTGATGATTTTTTTGATAGTTAGAAAGGAGGAATAATATGAATACAAATTTTAATATCGTAAAAAAGCCTAAAAAAGATGATGACATTGAACTTGAAGAAGATGAAGAGGAAGAAGAAATAGAAGAAGATTCTGACTCAAATACAAAAGCAAAATCTAATTCAATGGATGATTTAAAAAAAAGAATGTTCTTATTAATGGGAATTATTATTGGAGGAACTATTCTTCTATTAATTATCCTTTACATAGCTTCTTTAGCAACACCAAAAACTTACAGCTATGAGACCATTGAAAACATTATGACTACAGCTGCTAAATCATATTTTAAAGATAATTCTACATATTTACCAAAAGAAGATGGTGATGTCGTAGAAGTTGATGTTACCAATTTAGTTGCTGGTGGATATATGAAGGATTTAAGTGAATATACTAAAGAGGGAGTATCATGTAGTGGTACTGTTCAAGTAGGAAAATCTGGTTCTGAATATTCATATACACCTACATTAAATTGTGGAGAAGCATATTCAACTACAAAATTATATGAAAAAATAATTAATGATGATAATATTGTTACATCTGGATATGGCTTATATTCTAGAAATGGTTCATATGTTTATCGAGGAGAAGAAGTTGATAATTATGTTCAATTAGATAATTCATTATGGAGAATTGTTAAAGTAACTTCAAATAAAAATATTGTCCTTATCAGCGAAGGTCTACAAAGTGGACAACCATGGGATGATAGATATAATGAAACTAGTAGTTATGCTGCAGGTATTAATACATATAGTGCAAGTAGAATTAAAGAATATTTAGATAAAATTTATAAGAATCCATCAGAAAAAGATAATGAAAAAATTTTATCAAAAGGAGATAAAGCCAATTTAGTATCATATAATATTTGTACTGGTAAAAAGCCTGAAACATCTAGTGCCTTTGATAATGTTGAAGAGTGTTCAGATCACTTAAATAATCAAAAATTAGGACTACTTACAGTCTCTGATTACGTTTATGCTAGTATTGATCCAAATTGTAAAACAATTACCAGCAAGACTTGTCAAAACTATAATTACTTAGATATAAATAAAGCTTGGTGGTTAGTAACAGCAAATTCTGCTAATACTGTATCCGTTTACAAAGTTGATAATAGTGGTAATGTTAAATCAAGTGAAGCTAATACTTACGCTATAGTTAGACCAGTTATTTACTTAGATAGTAAAGTTTTATATAAGAGTGGTAATGGTACAGAACAAAAGCCATACAAAATTAGATAGGAATCTATAATTAAATAGATTCTTTTTTTTGCATTTAATATTATAGGTGATTAAATGAAAAATATTAATATTAATAGTTTATTATTGATAAATAATCCTAAGATAATTGATATTAGAAGTAATTATAATTTTATAAATGGACATATACCAGGATCAATTAATATAACTAGTTCTGAATTATTAAATAATTATAAAAAATATTTAAATAAAAATGAAACTTATTATATATATTGTCAATCTGGCAGTAGAAGTAAATTAATTGTCAATGAATTAAGTAAACTAGGGTTTAAGGTAATAAATATTAATGGTGGCTATAATGCTTACTTGTTTAGATATTAAATTTATAATATAATTATTCATAGAATAGAAGGTGTATTATGGATTATATAATTATAGGATTACTTGTAGTTATACTTATTTTAGTAGTTATTTCTTTATTTAAAAATATAAATGAAGCTAATATTACTGAAAGATTAAGTAAATTAGAAATTAATATGATGAAAGAAATGGGAAATTTCAAAAGTGATCTAAGCCATTCACTTAATGATGATTTTTCTAAATTAAATGATGGAGTAGAGAGAAGATTAATTTTAATAAATGAAAAAGTAAATGAAAGACTTGATCAAAATTTTGAAAAAACTAATAAAACATTTCAAAATGTTATTGAAAGACTAAGTAAAATAGATGAAGCTCAAAAGAAAATTGAAAGTCTATCTGGAGATATAGTAAGTCTTCAAAGTATTTTAACTGATAAAAAGACTAGAGGTATTTATGGAGAAGTAAATTTAAAACAAATATTATCATCTGTATTTGGAGAAAATAATAATAGTATATATCAATTACAATATACTTTTCCAACCGGCGTAATAGCAGATTGTGTATTATTTGCTCCAGATCCTTTAGGAACTATTTGTATTGATTCAAAGTTTCCACTAGAACATTATCAAGAAATGGTTGATAAAAATAACTCTAAAGAACTAAGAGAAAAATATGAAAAATTGTTTAGATTAGATATGAAAAAACATATTGATGCAATTGCTGATAAATATATTATTCCAGGAATTACTTCAAATCAGGCTATTTTATTCTTACCAGCAGAAGCTATTTTTGCTGAAGTTAATGCCTATCACTCTGATATTATTAATTATTCTTATCGAAAAAAAGTTTGGATTACAAGTCCAACTACCTTAATTTCTACATTAACAGTTATTCAAATGATAATAAAAAATATTGAAAGAGATAAGTACACCAGAGTAATACATGAAGAATTAAATAAATTAGGTTTAGAATTCTCTAGATATAAAGAACGTTGGGATAAACTCGCAAGAAGTATTCAAACAGTAAATAAAGACGTAGAAAATGTTTCTATAACTACTGATAAAATTACAAAGAAATTTGAAAATATCAATAAAGTAAACTTAAAAGAATTAGAAAATAAAGACTCATAATTTTGAGTCTTTTTAATATTATTTATTATGAAAAAAATTATTCTCTATATAATTAGTATAATATTAATGAGTATAGGTATTACCTTTATCGCAATATATTTAAACTTGTTTGCATTTGAATATAATATATTAGAATATTTACAATTTATTTTTACAAATTATTATTGCTTACTATTTATATTAGGTTTTATTCTATTAAATATCTTATTAATAAAAAAATAGATTAATTAATAATCTATTTTCATTGCTTTTTTAACATCATTCATGACATTTTTTGCTTTTTCTTGTGCCTTTTTTGTCCCACTATTTAAAATTTCTTCAACTAATTCAGGATTTTCCTCATATTTTTTTCTTCTATCTTGAATAGGCTTTAAGAAATTATTCATCGCCACTATTAACTCTTTTTTACACTGAACACAGCCACGACAACCTTTACGGCATTCTTCTTCAACAATTTTTGTATTTTCATAACTATTTATTAATTTATGATAATAATGAACCATGCAAACATCTGGGTTAGCCGGATCATCTTTTTTAATCTTATTTTTATCAGTTAATGCACCCATAACTTTCTTTTTTATAGTATCTTCATCATCAACTAAATATATAGCATTACCTAAACTTTTACCCATTTTTTCATTTCCATCAAGTCCTTTAATTCTTTTATTTTCAGATAAATATGGAACTGGTTCTAATAAAGTTTCTCCATAAATTGAATTAAATTTTCTCACAATTTCTCTACATTGTTCAATCAAAGGTAATTGATCTTCTCCAACTGGAACAAGTTCACCCTTAAAAGCCGTAATATCTGCAGCTTGTGACACAGGATATCCCAAAAAGCCATAAGTAATACTTTCTCCAGAATTACCAAATAACTCTTTTTTTTGAGCAATTTCATTCTTTACTGTTGGATTTCTTTGAAGTCTCGCAACAGTAACTAAATTTCCATAATAAACAGTTAGTTCAGCAATTTCAGGTATCTTAGATTGAATAAAAAAATTAACTTTATTTGGGTCGAGTCCAATCGCAAGTAAATCTTTAGTTATTTCATAAACATTTACTCTAACTTTCTCTGGATTATTAAAATTATCAGTCAAAGCCTGTACATCAGCAATCTCTAAATAGAATTCATAATCATCTTGTAATTTCAAATAATTTTGACAAGCTCCAAAATAATGACCTAAATGTAGGTTACCAGTTGGTCTAAGTCCTGTTAATATAGTTTTTTTCATAATTTCACTTCCTGCTAACTATTTTAACATATATTATTTATTGATTCTACTTTTTATTCAAGAGTTTTTATAATATAATATATCAACATAAGAGGTAGTATAATGGAAAAAAATATTGGATTTAATGATAAATATAAATTTGGTATTGAAATTGAGTTTGCTAATGATGAAAAAATTTTGGATGAAATATATTATGATTCTTTAAAATATTTCATTCCAATTAAGTTTCAAATTAATCATAAATTATACCTAAATTTTTTTAATAGATGGATATTAGATCATGATCTATCTGTTAGTAAAAACATAAATGGTAAGTATTATGGTGGAGAAGTTTCAAGCAGAATACTTACTGATGACATTGAAAGTTGGAAAGAATTAAAGAAGATATGTAAACTATTAAAAAGTAATAACTCATATATAGATACGCATTGTGGTGGACATATTAATATAGATATTTCTAGTTATTTAAATAATCCAAAATTCTTTGAAGTTTTATATAAAACAATAATTGTTTATGAAGATGAAATTAGTAAGTTTTATATGGGTGATATGTATAAGATTAGAGACTCTAAAGAAAAGTATGCTAAATCAATGAAAGACAGATTATTTAATAATATTAACAAAGTAAATTTTTATAATAAAGATTTTATTGAGAATATTCGAGAAAATAGCCTTTCTTTTCGTATTGAAGATGGAATAAACTTTTTTAAATTATATAAAAGCAGTCTAATGGAAATTAGATATCCTAATAGTTCACTTAATCCAAATATTATACAAAATAATATTAATTTTTCTCTAAGTCTTATATCTGCTATTGGAGAAGATAAAATTGATTTAGATTTCCTAAATTACCTAATAAAAGCGGCTAAAAAAAATAAAGAAATATTTTATAATGATTTTAATAATTACTTTGAAAAAAATAAAAAATTTGATTATTTAATTAATCAAATTAGTTTAAATGAAAATTCTAAAAATAATTTTAATAGCCAGTATCAAAAAGTCTTAAAAAAGACCAGTTATTAAATCTAATAAAGAATTATGATTTAAAAAGTATATTCCAAATAATATTCCACATAATGCACCTAGTAGATGACCATCATGATACGTATTATCACGCTTTTTTGTAATTTTATCTTTTAATTCACTTATAACATAGAATATTAATATTAAAAGAACAGTTATTGGAATCTTCCCTTCACTAATATTCGCAAAAGAACTTAAAACTATTAACATATAAACATTACCACTAGCTCCACATATACTATATTTTGTAAATAATGAGTTATATACACCTATAACAAGAGAAGTAATTAGTAACATGATAAGTAAATTTATACTGCCATATTTTTCTTCTATCATAGGACCAACTAATAAAATATATAAAAAATTATGTACTAAATGATCCCAATTAGCATGACCTATACTATGTGTAATTAATCTTATATATGTTAAGGGACTTAAAAGAGATGATCTATATGAAGAAAAAAAATATTCATTTGTTTTGCCTTTAGTTATAATATTTAAAAACCAAGCTAATAACGATAAAAACAAATAACTTATTATTACTACTGAATTATAATCAAATTTTATATTATTAATATTAAATGTCATTTTATACCTTCCATATACATATATTATTATACATTAAAGATATCTTATATGAAATATATAATTTAATTTTGATTATTTTAAATTATTGACAAATTTATTAAAATAGTATATCCTAAACAATGAAATCAATGAAGAAGAAGAGTAAATTTAATTAATTTGTAGAGAGTTAGGGTCTGGTGAAACCTAATAATTAATTGCTTTGAA
>OMUM01000189.1 GCA_900314225.1 uncultured bacterium
AGCCAATGAGTTAAAGTGTGGTAGTGGTAGTACGATTACGGATGTTGCTGCAACTGGAAAAGGGATTTATTATTTTGCTATAAGTACTAAACAAGGTGATGCTGCATATCAACAGACTACAGATATGATGGAGTCAGGAGGAAAGTCATCTTGGGGTAATGCAGATGTTCATGGCTATGTTGTATGGAGAAAAACTGAAGTTCAAAGAAATGGTACTACAGAAACAAAAACTGCATATAGTATTACTTTATCTGATACTGGTAATCATGGCACAAATGGAGAAATTGTAGATCAACAAATTAAGAGAACTTCAATTGCAACTAGTGGAAAAAATGCTCCTCTTAAACCTGCTGATACTGGTGCTGTTGAGTGTAAATTAGCATAATTTAATTTTTATAAAAAAGGTTTTTTTTAAAACCTTTTTTGTTTTATAATTATTTTGGTGATAATTTATGTTAATTGGTAGTCATGTTAGTTTTAATAAAAATAGTCAATTATTAGGGAGCGTAGAAGAAGCTTTAAAGTATGGAGCAAATGCTTTTATGTTTTATACTGGTGCACCACAAAATACTAATAGATGTATTATAGATAAAAATAATATGAATAAAGCAATTATACTTATGAATAAAAATTATATTGATTATTCTAATGTAGTTGTACATGCCCCATATATAATTAATTTATGTAATGAGAATAATTTTTCTTTTTCAGTTAAATTTTTAAAAGAAGAATTAAAAAGATGTAATATTCTTGGAATAAAAAAATTAGTTTTACATCCTGGTAGTCATATTGGTTTAGGTGAAAATATTGGCCTTAATTATATAATTAAAGGATTGAATGAAGTGCTTGATAATACTAATTATGATGTTACTATTCTTTTAGAGACAATGTCTGGTAAAGGAACTGAGTTAGGTACTAGTATTAATCAACTTAAGTATATTATAGATAATATTCATGATAATAAACATATTGGAGTTTGTCTTGATACTTGTCATTTAAATGATAGTGGGATTAATTTAGAATATTTTGATGATTATTTAGAAGAATTTGATAAATTAATAGGAATTAATAAAATAGGCTGTATTCATATAAATGATTCTAAAAATTCTATTAATTCTCATAAAGATAGACATGAAAATATTGGCTTTGGGACAATTGGATTTAATACTTTAATAAAAATTATTTATAATAAAAAATTAGAAAATATTCCTAAAATATTAGAAACTCCTTATGTTGATAAATTATATCCTCCATATAAATATGAAATAGAAATGATTAGAAATAAGAAATTTAATAATAATTTACTTGATGAAATAAAGAAACATAGTTAATGTTTCTTTTTTATAAATATTTTTTATATTCTATATATAAATTAAGTAGTTCCTTATATAAATTAGGATTCAATTTATTTCTGATACTTTCAAATACTTTGATATTTTCATTTAGTAATTCATTATAATTATACATAATAAAATTATAGATAATTATTATTTCTTCATCAGTATATTTAATATTTTTATTATTAGCAAATGTTTTTAAATCATTTATAGTTAATTTATTTATATTATTTTTTATTAATTCTTTTATAATATCATCTCCTACTAAAATATATGAAATATTTTTCCTTTTATGTGATAAACTATTAGTAGGTGAAAAAAATGTATAAATATAATAAAAAAAGATTTTATATAGATAAAATAATTAATACTAGATTTTCTTTATTTTTATTTTTAATTATTGTTTTATTTACTATTTTATTTTTTAAAATTAGTTCTGTAATGTTAGTTCAAAATAAGAAGTATAAGAAAGAATTAAGTAAATTATCTTATTCTGAAGTATATGGTACTTCTACTCCTAGAGGAAGAATTTATGATAGAAATTATAATATTATTGTTGATAATAAATCTGTAAAGACCATTATTTATAAGAAAAGAAAAGGTACTAGTGATGCTGAAATGATTAGGGTTGCTGGTATTGTTTCATCTCATCTTGATTTAGATTATTCTAAATTAACTGATAGATCTAAAAGAGAATATTATTGTGCTAAGAATAGGGATATTTGTAACAAATTAATAACTAGTAAGGAAAGAGAAAAAGTTAATCAAAGGAAGCTTACTAATAATGATTTATATGAGTTAAAACTTAAAAGAATAGATAGTAATAGTCTTAATTTTAGTGATGAAGAAGCAAGAGTAGCTTATTTATATTATTTAATGAATAAGGGCTATACTTATGAATCAAAGATTATAAAGGTTGATGCTAGTGATGAAGAATATGCTTTTATTTCTGAAAATAATGAAGAGTTATCTGGTTTTAATACACAAATAGATTGGGAAAGAGTTTATCCATATGGGGATACTTTTAAGACAATATTAGGTAATGTTTCAACGACTACACAGGGTTTACCATCTGAGAATAAGGATTATTATTTAAAAAAAGGATATAGTTTAAATGATAGGGTTGGTTTGAGTTATATCGAGAAAGAGTATGAGTCTTATTTAAAGGGAGATAAATCTTTATATAGAGTTGTAAATTCACATGAAACTAAACTTATTAAAGAAGGATGTAGAGGAAAGGATATTGTTTTAAGTATTGATATTCATTTACAACAAGAGGTTGAAAGAATTTTAAGGGAACAAATTGCTAGAGCAAAGACTGAACCAAATACTGAATATTATGATCATTCTAGTGTTATAATTCAAGATCCTAAAACTGGAGAGATACTTGCTATGTCTAGTCAGAGATTGGTTAATGGTGAATTTGTCGATAATACTTCATCTTTGCTTACTTCTCCAATTACTCCTGGTTCTGTTGTAAAAGGTGCTTCTATGTTAGTTGGATATAATAATGGAGCTGTTAAAATTGGAGAAAAAATGTTAGATGAATGTGTAAAAGTAGCTGGAGTACCTGAAAAATGTTCATCTGTTAAAACATTAGGTGTAATTGATGATATAACTGCACTTGCTAAGAGTAGTAATGTTTATCAATTTAAAATTGCTATTCGGGTAAATGGACAGGAATATAGAAGGGGAATGAGATTAAATTTTAATCAGAAAGCTTTTGATACTTATCGAAGCATGTATCATTCTTTTGGATTAGGTGTAAAAACAGGAATTGATCTACCAATAGAAAGTACAGGCTATACTTCTAAAGATAAATCTGCTGGTAATTTATTAGATTTTGTTATGGGTCAATATGAAACATATACTCCAATACAATTATCACAATATATTACAACGATTGCTAATGGTGGAGAAAGACTTGTTCCTCATTTATTAAAAGAAGTACATTCTTCTAGTAGTACTGATAAGATTGGAGATTTAGAATTTAAGGTTGAGAAAAAGGTTTTAAATAAAATAGATACTAAAGAAGAATATATGAATAGAGTAAAACAAGGATTTATTGCTGTTATGAATAGTTCTGGTGGTTATGGAGTAGGATATATGGATCGAAGTATTAAACCAGCAGGTAAAACTGGTACTTCTCAGAGTTTTATTGATACTGATGGAAATGGTATAATAGATACTGAAACAATTACTAGTTCATTTATAGGATACGCTCCATACGATAATCCAAAAATGAGTATAATGGTAACATCACCAAACTCTTCACAACCAAATTCAAGATATAATTATGCTAGTTTGGTTACTTATAGAATAAGTGGAGAAGTATCAAAAAAATATACAGAAATGTATGGAAGTTAGAAATAAGAAGTAGGTGAAGTAAATGTATCATAAAACAGAAAATATAAAAAGAATTATAACTTATGTTTTAATTTTTTTAATTCCTATAATTACGATAATATCTATTTTTTTAAGTTATAATTATTATTTAAATAAAGAAAAAGAGTTAGAAGTAAAAACTATAAACGAAGAGAAAAAAGAACAGAAAGAAAAGTATGTTGAACCATATATTAATGAATTACCTGAGGCTAGACAAACTTATAATAATCAGAATATTATGGGTAGAATAGAAATACCTAATATGAATATAAATAATTATGTAACTAGAACTTCTGACAATAGTTATTATTTAAATTATAATTTATACAATGTATATGATCAAATAGGAGCACCTTTCTTTGATTATAGAAATACTAATTTAAATACTGACAAGCAAATTAATATTTATGGTCATAATACTCAAAATAATAAAATATTAGATAAACTTCCATTTACAAATTTAGAACAATATACTAATCAAGATGTTTTTAATAATAATAAAGATATTTATTTATATATTGATGAGAGAAAAGTTCATTATGAAGTAATAGCCATTAAAATTATTACAGATGATGTTGAACATATGAATATTGTATTTGATGATAATAAAAAATTTATTGAACATGCTAAAAAGTTATTATCTAATTCATTATATATAAGAGATACTGAAATAACTAAAAAAGATAGATTGTTAGTACTTCAAATTTGTCATTATGATCCAATGGGTTCATATTTATTAGTAATTGGTAAAGAAGTTTAGTATTTATGCAAAAAAATCTTTTGCAAATTAATAAAACTCTGGTATAATACCTATAGACGTGTAAG
>OMUM01000140.1 GCA_900314225.1 uncultured bacterium
TTGATATTGATAATCCATCAAGAGAGTTAATACAAGCCTTAATTGATAAAATTATTATAGATAAAGATAGAAATATAGAAATTATCTATAAATTTAGTATATTGAATAATTAGAACTTTGTCGCAAGTTGCGACGAGGTTATACATAAAAAGTTGATAAACTACTTATACAACTATTGTAATTAGAACATATGTTTGATATAATATATACAGCAAAGGAGGTATCTTATGAATCAAGATAAAATGCATTTAGTAAATAAAATATTTAATAATGAAACAATTAGAACTGTTTGGGACAAGGAGCAAGAGAAATACTTTATAAGTGTTGTTGATATTGTTAGTGTTATTTCAGAAAGCAAAGATGGAAGAAAATACTGGAATAAGCTTAAACAACGCTTGAATGCTGAAGGAAATGAAACGGTGACAAATTGTCACCAGTTGAAACTTAAAGCACAAGATGGTAAATATCGTATGACAGATGTTGTTGATATTGAAGGAATGTTTAGAATTATTGAATCAATTCCTAGCAAGAATGCAGAGCCTATAAAACAATGGCTAGCTAAACTAGGTAGTGAGAGAATAGATGAAACATTTGATCCTTCATTAGCAGCACAAAGAGCGATAGACTTATATAGAGCTAAAGGTTATGATGAAAAATGGATTGCAAAAAGAATCAAAGGTATTCAGGATAGAAAACAACTTACTGATGTATGGAAAGATGGTGGAATAACTGAATCAAAAGAATATGCAATTCTAACAAATGAGATTTATAAAGAATGGTCTGGCATGACTGCAAAACAATATAAGTCATTTAAAGGACTTAGGAAAGAATCATTAAGAGATAATATGACTGATGTTGAAGTAGCACTTGCAGATTTAGGAGAAATAGCAACAAGAGAAATTGCCAAAAAGAAAAATCCAAAGGGTTTAAATGAAAATATAGATGTAGCAAGACGTGGTGGTAAAATTGCGGGCAATGCAAGAAAAGATTTAGAGCAGGAACTAGGTGAGAGTGTAGTTACTAATGCAAATGCTTTAAACTATCAGTATATAGATGAAAAAGAAATTGAAATGAAAAATTAATTACTCTAAGGTGTAATAATTTTGAAAAACAAAAAGTTATTACGCTTAACCGTAATAACTTTCTAAAATAAAAAAGTAGTAGGTGAGGTAAATGGATAATAAATTTAATAATATGATTAATGAGTTTTTAGCAAATACTGATGCTAAAGATGAAAAAGAACTTAATGAAAAATTGCAAGAGTTTATGCAAAAATATAATGCTGGTGAAATAGATTATACTAATACAATACTAGATGATGCTTATGAGTTGTTGGAAAAAGCCGAAAATACTAAATCAAAAGCACAAGCTATTAAGTATGCTAAAGAAGCGTATGATATGTGTCCAGATTGTTTTGATGCAGTACTATTTCAAGTGCATTTAGAAGATAATCCATTAAAAAGATGGAAATTATTAGAAGAAGGATTAGAATTTGAAAAAGATAGATTAGAGGATGAAGAATACTTTAAAAAAGATAATATGGGACACTTCTATGGAATATTTGAAACTAGACCATATATTAGAGGTTTGTTTGCTAAAGCTGACTATTTAATTTTAGATGGTAAGATTAAACAAGCTCGTGATGTATGTAAAGAAATATTAAAATTAAATGAAAATGATAATACAGGTGCTAGATATTTACTTATGGCAATATATGCTTTCCTAGAAGAAGAAAATGATATGCTTAAGTTATATAAAAAATATCCAGAAGAAAACTTAGAAATGTTGTTCCCATTATTCATTCTTTACTATAAACAAGGTGATGATAAGAAAGCTAAAGAATACTTAGATAGAATAAATAAAGCTAATCCTGATTTTATAAAATTCTTTAAAGGTACAATGAAAGAAAATACAAAAGTTCCAGAAGGATATTATTCTAAAGGGGATTCATCAGAAGTTATAATGTATTTTAGACAATATGATTTTCTTGTAGAAACAATACCTACAATAGATTATTACATATTAGAAAATAGTAAAAAGAAGAAATAGTTACATTTTGACCTATGCGAGGTGCCGAAGGTGCTGAAGTAGTCTATTCTCTTAAAAGCGATGGTATGCTTGCT
>OMUM01000191.1 GCA_900314225.1 uncultured bacterium
AATAGTAGTAGTCGAGGAACTTTAGAAAATATTGTTAATCAAATGATGAAAAGACTAATTAATAATTTACTTGATAGTACTGATACTTTAGATGAAGATAAAATAAAAATTATGTTTAGTAAGCAGTGTGATATTATTAAATCTGATAATAAAAGAAAGTATGAAAATATTAGTAATATCTTAAGTAATAGATTTTCTAGAGAAAATAAGACAATTGATAATATATTTGACGAATTAAAGGGTGATTGATTTGACTAAAATACTAAATAATAAAATCTTTAAGAGTATTTTTACTATATTAAAAACATGTTTTTTTGCAATCTTAATAGTTTATATTCTATTTGTTGGTTATCAAAGACTATCTGGAAACAAGAGTATTTTTGGTTATCGAATGTTTACAGTCGCAACTGGCTCTATGACTGGAGTTTATAATATTAATGATGTTATTGCCGTTAAAGACTACGATGTTAATAAACTTAGAGTAGGAGATGACATTGCCTATTCTGGCAATCGTGGAGGGCTTGAAAATAAGTTTGTAACACATAGAATTATTAAGATTGAAGATGCTGCAAATGGCGGAAAAATCATTGTTACAAAAGGAGTAAAAAATCAAGCTGAAGACCCACCAATAACCGATAAACAGGTTTTAGGAAAGGTAGTAGGTGTTGTTCCTATTGTTTCCCAAGTAAATCATATTATAAATACTCAAGCCGGTTTCTTCTTTTTAATATTTTGTCCATTAGTAATAGTAATTATGGTCGATATTTTACAAACAATGACTGATGAAGAAATTGAAAATAATAAACTTAGAAAAATTGTTTCAAAAAACAATAAAAATACAGATGAAGAAATTATTTGACTAGGGAGGTGATTTTATGAGAATTAAATTTCACAATTATTATAAAAATTTATCTAAAAAGAAAAAGAAACTAGTTTTAAAGAGTTTTATCTTTGTTTTATTCTTTTTAGGTGTTAATATTTTTGCTTGGTTTACTTATGTATCTAAAGCTAGTCTTGAAATAAGTGGTACAGTTGCAGCTTGGGATGTGGAATTTAATTCTGATGGAAAAGCCACTAGTATGGTTGTTGTTGAAATAACTAATATGAAACCAGGTATGTTAGATTATAGTCAACAAGTTATTGTTCATAACTTAGGAGAAGTAGATGCAGATTTATCTTATGAAATAGAAAAACTATCTATTCTTGGTAAAGATATGGATGTTTCAGATAATACAAAAACAATTTCCAATTTAAATGGATTTTATCCTTTCAATGTTGTTCTAGGAACAAGCTCTGGTAGCTTAGACTCTGGAAAATATGCTGATTTTACAGTAAACGCCACTTGGAGTTATGATGAAACTAATAAACATTACCAATTAAATGAAGCTTATGATTATGATCCATCTTATACTTATTATTATTTAAATGATGGAGTATATACTGAAGCAACAGATATTACAGAAAGTAATTTTACTACTAAAAGAAGTAGTCTCTACCTAGAAAAAGATGATGCTGATACTTACTTTGGTGAAAAATGTGGAACATATGAAAAAGCTTCAGGAGATGCCTGCCTTTATATGAAAGTAAAATTAATTGCTAAACAAAAAGTCTAAATAAAAACTTCGTAATTTACGAAGTTTATTTTTTTTGAGTAAATTTAATAGTTAAATTATAAATTACATTATTATGGTTTACTGCATAAGTTGTATCTTCTGAATTATCCATTTCATTTGTATCATCATCTATCCAAGCTACATAAAATCTAATTTTAGTATTTTTAGTATTCTTGACTAAATCTCCAGTTATAGAACTGTCATATTTATTAATTGTTCCAGAGTCATTTAACTCATAACCAGTTATTTTAAAATCTTTTAAATCAGTATCTTCAGCTAAACTAGCAGTTATTTCATATGTAAAATCAACGTCGACATTGGATGAATCAATAATAATATCAAAATGACCGGTGACACCAGGAGCTAAAGTATTAGCTTTTACATATTCATTTTCATCAAATATTGGAGTAATGCTATTAGCTAATTTCTTCTTATTAGCAATTGCTTCATCATTTATTTTAATATTCCAGCTAGCAA
>OMUM01000194.1 GCA_900314225.1 uncultured bacterium
TACTATAGAAAATATCTATAAAGAAGGAGAAAAATAACTTTTCTTATTAACGCTTATATGTAACAATAGTAACATAGTAATTTAAAAAAATATATTTTGTCACAATTTAACATAAAAAAATACAATCATTTAATTAAATTATTAATAATTATCATGAAATATGTTATATTTGGTTTGGAGGTAAATTTATGGATGATATTATAAAATATTGTATAAAAGTCAATGGTATAACTGCCTATTATCCAATTGATGATAAAATTTCATCAAAAGCTTTGGATTCTAGTCCTGAAATGTCTATGAAATATGGTTGGAATAATGGAAAAGTTTCTTTTGTTACAGAAGATGGTTCTTATTATGTTACACCATTTTGTTCTGAAGTTGCTGAAGCATTAAAGAATCTAGGATATACTGATGGAAGCTTATATGTACCTTTTTCTAATGGTGATATTCCAAGTGATAAGAATCTAGCAGAAAAATGGGAAAAATTATGTACAGAAGCAAGAAAGCAATTCAATGAAAGAGAAGAAAGAGAAAAAAGAGAAAGATATGGAAAAATTGCTGAAGATAAAAATTTAAAAGCATTGCCAGAAGAAGTCTATAAAATGTCTTTAGCTATTCCAGAAGATGGCCTTGAAACTACTTGGATGGGAGAAGAAAAAAGTAAAACAAGACCAATTATGGAACAAAAAATCCCTGAAAGTATTGGAACATATTATCAGAATAATGGAAGAGTTTCATTTGTAGATTCAAGTGGAAAAATGTTTGTTACTCCTTTTTGTTCTGAAGTAACTCAAATGTTAACCGAAGCAGGATATCAAGAAAGAGGATTATTTGTACCACTTTCTAATGGTGAGCAAATAGAAGATCCAAAAATTTCTGCTAAATGGGCAAATTTGTGTGAAATAGCTCGTGAAAGTTTCAATAAAGAGCAACAACAAAATGGTAGTGGACTAAGAATGTAAATATATAATTACATTAACTGCAAAAAAATGTTAATATATATTTTTTTCTTTACGACCTAAGACCTATTAAAAAAAGCTCTCACACGAGAGCTTTTTGATTTGCCAATCGCCTATGTCACTCTAACAACACTTAAAAGGGTCTTCATATTTTTTTTCACTTCTTTTATCCTGAAACATATCTTATGTTTCTTGCTCCCTAATACATTTTATTATATTTTATTTAATCCAACTAAACTTACATAATAACAAAAATTTCTGCCATCAAAACCTTAAAATTTAAAATTTTTATCAATCTGATTTTATACAAACTACCTATTACATAAAAAACAATTGATAAATAGTAAAATATAGTATAATATAGCAAAATTAACAAGGAGGTAATTTAAATAATGAAAGATAAAAAAGAAGAAAAAATTATTTTAGAAGGAGTTAAGCAAAAATTTGGTGAAGCAAGAGAAAAATGTCCTGGAATGTCTGATTATTTATATGCAATAACAGATTATATTTCATTAATCGCAAATGATTCGTTAGACCCTTATGGTTTATCAACATATTTAGTACTAATTATGGACGATTTACAAAAAGGTAGAAATGGGTTTAAACCAGATGAAGCATTGCCAGAATATTTTCGTAAGCATAAAAATTTAATTACAACTCAAATTGGATACGTTCCTCAAGTAGTTGACGCTATAGCCAATGAAAAATTTGCTAAAGAATTCAGAAAAATATGTAAAGAACAATTAGGTATAGATCCACCTAAAAAAATAAATACAAAAGAAGACTCACAATATCCAGAATATGTTCAAGTTGCAGTTGATTGGTGGGCAAATGCCATTCAAGAACCAACATTTGACAATGGTAATGATATGAATAAATCTCAAGGAATGATATCAACAATGATATATGCTAGCAATCGAAAGCAACTTTCTGAAGAAGATATAAAAATTTTTAAGGATGTTTTAGCAAAAGAAATTTTAGAAGAAATGAAAAAACATAATACTTGTCAAATAGATGTTGATTATCACCCCTGTTTGATATTACTTGTTGCTGGCGAAGAAATAGGCTTAACTAATATGACTGACTATCCATGGAAAACATTTATGTATATTAATGAATATGAAGTAAAAGTAAGATCAGGTTATGATGCTGATATAAAAACAATTTGGTATTTGAGTATGGATAAAGAACAAGGAATACATAAATAAGCAATTATAATTAATATAGGACCATTGTATCTTATCTATATCTCTAGACTTTGTTTTAATTTTTACATATAAATCTCCCATATTTAAATATTTGATTAACAAATCATTTATACAATAAAAAAGAGAATTTATATGTTTTTTTATGAGCGAAACTCATTACTATACATCTACATAGCAGATGCTTTTTTAATCAACCATTTTCTTGTTCAAATTATAATCATCTTATTAGCTACTTTTATTTATTATTACATTCATCACATATGAATATATCTAAATCAAAGCCATCATCTTCAAGTATATATTTTCCTTTTTTAGTTAAAGCCGGTCTAGTTGCCTCTGGACAACATTCTTCATCTTTAAAACTTGGCAAATATTCTACATAATCATATAAATAATCTACTATACTAAAGATTACTTTTTTATATGGTATTTTACCAAATTCTTTTATGGTTTCTTTACTACATCTAGTAATTTTTTTATTT
>OMUM01000197.1 GCA_900314225.1 uncultured bacterium
TTTTATATTACATTTTTCCTATATTCTTATATTACCATTAACATATATTTCAAACAACAGTTGAAAGTTTAGAAGAAAAAACAGGATGGTCTAAAAATAAAGTCGTTCATATTAAAAAAAGTTTTATGATAAAGTTTTCATTATCAATGGGAATGGATTTTGAAAAATAATTAATTGAAATTACACATCTTAATTGATGTGTTTTTTTATGCCCAAATGAAGAGGAGGAGATAGAATGGAAGAATTTGGTAGCATTATGAAACAAGAAAGAATAAAGAAGGGATTATCAATTACTGAATTATCAAAATTTACAGGAGTTGATATTAAAACAATTTCGTTTATAGAGAGAGGATTAAGAAGAAAGCCAACATTAGATACACTATTTAGGTTAGCTAATGTTTTAGAATGTATAACCTTTGATATGTTGAAGTCTATTGGTTATACAGAAAATGAAATAGTTACTTATTTATGTGACGATGATGATGAAGATGAAGAAGATTATGAAGATTTATCAGAATTCGAATATAATTTTCATATAGCCCTACATGGTCATGGCAAAGTTCTTGCTAGAGATATAGATGAAGCATATGATAATGCAGAAGAAATAATTAGGGATCATTTGAAACTTAACAACTATAATAGCGATTGTGAGAATATGAATTTTAATAAAGAATATTCAATATTATATGATTTTGATAAAGATAAATAATAGGTGAGATTATGAAAGAATTTATTATATATATAGATACAACTAGAACTTCAGTTATTCATGTACCTGCAAAGAATAAAAAGTTAGCTAAACAAATTGCAGAAGATTTTATAGATGTTGTATTAGATGAAAAGTTAGATATAGGAAATGTAATTAACTATAATCCTGAATTTAAAATAAAAGTAAGAGAATGTAGAAATAGTAATTCTCTATTAGATAGGATAAAAAGAAAATGATAATAAAAATCTTGATAGGCATAGTAATATGTCTTTTTTTATTGTTCATTTATTGTTGTTGTAGGGTTGCTAGTGATGCTGATAAATATATGGAGGATCAATTATATGAAAAAGAATAAATATATGGCTGAAATTACAATTAATGATACTGTTTCATATTTTACTTATACATCACAAAATATGAAAACTGCTAAAAAGGAATTAGAAGATTTCTTTATGACTACACAAAATACTGAAATTAAAGTCAAATTATATGAAATAGAATTTGATGGTAATTACTATTATGATGTAAAAACTGGAAGAAGGTTTGAATCATTTTATGAGTAATATAAAGATAGATAAAAATACCAAAGATAAGCTAGATCGTAAATTTTTTTTATTTTTAATTGAATCCCTTTTTAGAAAAGGATTTATTACAAGTCAAGAGTGCGAATTATTGCGAAAAAACGGCTTTTAATCTTAAAACGATTTTAAATATTTAATTTAATGAACTCGAAAGAGGTGAGATTGATGGGAAGAAAAGTAGCAATATATGCGAGAGTCTCTACAGAACATGAAGCACAAATAAATGCTTTGGGTAATCAGATACAATATTATGATAATATCCTATCAGAACATCCAGATTGGGAATTATATGATAGATATATAGATGAAGGTATAACTGGTACATCTGTTAAAAAGAGAAAGAACTTTGTGAGAATGTTAGAAGATGCTGAAAAAGGATGTTTTGATTTAATAGTTACTCGTGAAGTATCAAGATTTGCAAGAAACACAGTAGACACTCTTCAAGAAACAAGAAAACTCAAAAGAATTGGAGTCGAAGTATATTTTACTGAAGACAATATTTGGACATTTAAAGATGATGATGGGGAGCTAAGATTAACATTAATGGCTACATTAGCACAAAACGAGAGTAGAAAAACTTCTCAAAGAGTTAAGGCAGGACAACAAATATCGTTTGAAAATGGAGTTATATATGGAACAGGTAATATACTTGGTTATGATAAAATTGGTAAAGACTTTATAATTAATGAAGAACAGGCAGAAATAGTTAGATTTATATTTAAATTATTTCTTGAAGGAAAAGGCTCAGGTCTTATCAAATATGAGTGTGAAAAAAAAGGATATCTCACCGCTACAGGATTAAAAAAATGGAGTGCTTCACAAATAATAAGGA